>DASQIG010000107.1:0-4475 GCA_035631735.1 Burkholderiales bacterium
GCGCCGTTCTTGCCGCTGTCGCTCAGGCTCGCCGGAAAGGCGCGGCCGCGGCCCACCTCCGTGCCCATATCCCAGTAAAGCGACGTCGGCGCCACCCAGCGGAACTGGATGCCGTCCTCGTTCAGCTGCCCGCCGAGGAAAACGCGCATGGCGAGCGGCGCATCGGTGAAGTCCCAGGCGTGCGCATGGATCTGGTTCTGGTACCCGATCGCGGAGAAGAAGCGCCCCGCCTTGATGGTAAAGCCGTGCGACAGGCCGATCGTCTGGATGTAGCCTTCCTCGACGCCGATGGTGTCGTTGTCCGGCGAAATCGAGCCGATCAGCGTGCCGCGGAACATGTGGTCGATGTTCGCCATGAAGGCGACCTCGGATTCGCCGAGGCTGAAGCCGCGCGTCGGCGGCGCCACGTCCTGCATCGTCGGCACGAACCCGTTGAGGCGGTAGGTCTTCGGATCGCGCGACAGGTTGGCGTAGACGCCGTTGAGGATCACCGACACGCCGGGATTGAGCGCGCTCTCCGCTTGCGGCCGGCTCGAGGCCTGCGCGGCCGCCTGCGTCGCCGTGCTTTCCGCGTCCTTCACGCGGCCTTCCAATTCCTCGATGCGCTGCTGGAGCTTCTTCAGCTCCTCGCGCATCTGCGGCAGCGATTCCTGCGCCTGTGCTGCCGGCAGTGCCATGGCGAATGCCATGGCGCACAACCCAATGCGATGCATCTCGAATCTCCCTTAAGGATGGACAGCATTTGCGCGCCCGCAGTTACGGATTCGGGCGCGCGCCGATCTATCGCTTCAGGAGATCAGTGGCGGATCGCGCGAATGAAGAGCGAGGAGCGCCGCTTCGCGGATGATCGCGGCGGCGGAGATGAAGCCGGGTTCTGAAAGGGCGAGAAAGGCGGGCGTCTGCGGCATGCCGCCCGCGACGCCGAGGACCGTGCCGAGCAGATCGTGCAGGTCACACAGCAGGTTGCCTTTCGGCGCCGTCTTGCCATCGGCCGCGACGCTTATCGAGCCCGCGTGCCAGTACTGGTGCGCGAGCGCGGTGTGCTGCGCGAGCAGCACCGCGACGATCAGCAGGACGCGCCCCAGGCGGACCGGCATGCGGCGCATTCTAGCCCTAAAGTACGGGGCGCCGATGACTGCTGTACTGCTATCGCTCGCGACGTTCGTTTCGACTCTTGCCGGCGGCTGGTTCGCGCTCAAGTTCCGCAACCGCCTGCACTTCATTCTCGCCTTTACCGCCGGTGTGCTGCTCGGCGTAGTGGCCTTCGATATTCTTCCGGAGATCTACGCTTCGGCGCGTGCAGGCGACGGCGACATTCGCCGAGCGATGACTGCCTTGGTGGTCGGCTTTCTGCTGTTCCACGTTCTTGAGAAATTCATCCTGCTGCATCATGCCCACGAGGCGGACTACGCCTCGCACCGGCACCCGAGCGTCGGCGTGGTGTCCGCAGTCGCCCTTGCCGGGCATAGCTTCATGGACGGCATGGCCATCGGGTTTGCGTTTCAGGTGTCGAACACTGTAGGCGTTGCGGTCGCGATCGCGGTCATCGCGCACGACTTTTGCGACGGCATCAACACCGTGGGGCTGATGCTCGCCCATCGCAATACCAACGTCCGATCGATCGCGATGCTGCTGGTGGACGCGGCTGCGCCCGTCCTGGGAGCCGCTTGCACGTTGCTTTTCCACGTCGGCCAGGGCTTCCTGATCGTCTATCTGGGACTGTTCGGAGGATTCCTGCTCTATATCGGCGCCGCCGACATCCTGCCCGAGGCGCATTCCCGCGCCGGACCGCGAGCCGCCGTCGCGCTGACCGCATTGACCGGCCTGGGAGCTGCTTTGGTCTACCTCGTCGCCCGCCTGGCGGGTTGACTATCCTGCGAGGCACTCCTGCAGGCCCGCGACGAAGAGCTCGCGCGGCAGCTTCTTGCCGATGAAGACGAGGAGCGACTGCTTCTTCTCGCCCTTGGTCCAGGGCTTGCCCATGTCGCCGCCCATCATCATGTGCACGCCCTGGAAGACCACGCGGCGCGGGTTGCCCTTCATCCACAGGATGCCCTTGTAGCGCAGCAGATCCGGCCCGTAGACCTGGATCATCCCCGACAGGAATTGCTCGAGCTTCTGGCCGTCGAACGGCTGGTCCGCGCGGAACACGAACGATTCGACCTCGTCGTGGTGCTGGTGCGCGATGTCGGTGAGGAAGCTCGGGTCGAGCTCGAGGATGGCGTTCAGGTTGAAGCCGCGGATATCGAGCACCTCGTCGAGCGGCGCATTGCCGAAGTGCACGTGCTTGATCGGCGCGCGCGGATTCATCTTGCGGATGCGTTGCGACAGCCGCTCCACGTCCGGCGGCGAAACCAGGTCGGTCTTCGACATCAGGATGCGGTCGGCGAAGCCGACCTGCTCCTGCGCCTCGTGGAATTCGTCGAGCTGCTGCGGCGCGTGCTTCGCATCCACGAGGGTGATGATCGAGTCGAGCAGATAGTAGTTGCCGATCTCCTCGTCGGTGAAGAACGTCTGCGCCACCGGTCCCGGGTCGGCCATGCCGGTCGTCTCGATCACCACGCGGTCGAACTTGAGCTCGCCGCCTTCGCGCTTGTCCTTGAGCGAGCCGAGGATGCGGATCAGATCGCCGCGCACGGTGCAGCAGATGCAGCCGTTGTTCATCATGACGATCTGCTCGTCGGACTTCTCGATGATCGCGTTGTCGATGCCGACCTCGCCGAACTCGTTCTCGATCACCGCGATGCGCTGGCCGTGGTCTTCCTGGAGGATCCGGTTCAGCAGCGTCGTCTTGCCGCTGCCGAGAAATCCCGTCAGGATGGTGACCGGCACCATGTTCGGTTCTTGCATCGGGCGATTTTAGCGTCCTATGACCTCGCGCCGCCGCTTCCTCGCCGGCACGGCCGCCGCGCTGCTCATGGGTCCGGCGCGAGCGCAAAAGCTCTTTGGCATGGTGCACGAGGTCGCAGGCGACGTAACGGTGAACCATGTCCGCCTCACCCGCTTGGGCGTGCTGGAAGCAGGGCAGACGCTGCGCACCGGTGCCGATGGCCGCATCTGGTTCTCGCTCGGCGGCGATGCCTGCTTCCTGCGTCCGAATAGCGAGCTGCGCCTCGATGCCTGGCGACCGCGCGACGCGGTGATCGACCTGTTGCGCTTGGTCAGCGGCGCGCTCGGCGCGACCTTCGCGCGCGGCATGCGCCGGACGCTCATTGCGCCCACTGCGACCATCGGCATCCGCGGCACCGGCATCTATCTCACGGCGGCGCCGGACGCGGCTTATCTATGCACGTGCTTCGGCGCGACCCAAATCGCTACGCTGCCGAGCGGTGCCACGGACAGCGTTGCGGTCGCCGCGGAGTACCACCAGGCGCGCCGGATTTATGGCCGCAAGCAGATCGCGCCGGCCCCCTTTGAGAGCCATACGAACGAGGAAATCGCGCGGCTCGAGGCGCTTGTCGGGCGTCCTGACCCCTTCGCGCGGTCGCCGACTTCCCGTTCTTATCGAAACGTCCGAGAAACTACGCGCGCAGGACCAGCAATCCCTTCAGATACTCCCCTTCGGGAAATTGCAGCGCCACCGGGTGATCGGCGGCGGCGCTGAAGCGCTCGATGATCTTCGCTTCTGCGCCGGCATCCAGCGCCGCGCCGGCGACGATCGACTGGAAAAGCGCGGCATCCACCCCGCCCGAGCATGAGAACGTGGCCAGGAGGCCGCCGGGCCGGAGCAATTTGAGCGCGAGCAGGTTGATGTCCTTGTAGGCGCGCGCCGCGTTCTTCGCCTGCGCGGCGGTCGGCGCGAACTTCGGCGGATCGAGCACCACGAGGTCGAACTGCGCCCCGCGGTCGCGCAGCGTGCGCAGGTGGGTGAATGCATCGGCGTGCACGAACTCCACCTTGGAAGCGTCGAGCGCGTTGGCGGCGAGATTCTCGCGCGCCACCTCGAGCGAGGGCGCCGAGCTCTCGATTGCGGTGACGCGGGCGGCGCCGCCGGCGAGCGCGTTGATGGCGAAGCCGCCGGTGTAGCAGAAGCCATCCAGCACCTCGCGTCCCGCGGCGAGCGCGCGCACGTGCTGGCGGTTCTCGCGCTGGTCGAGAAAGAAGCCGGTCTTCTGGCCCTGCTCGACGTCGACCTTGAAGTTGAGCCCGTACTCGATGATCGGACAGCGCGACGCCTGGCGGTTGCCGCGCACGAAACCCGAGCGCGGCTCGAGCCCCTCGAGCTTGCGCGTCTCGGCGTCCGAGCGCTCGTAGACCGCCGAGCAGCCGGTGAGCTCGGCAAGCGCGTCGAGGATCGGCTCGCGCCAGCGCTCGACGCCCGCCGCCAGGAACTGAGCGACCAGCACATCGGCATAGCGATCGACCACCAGGCCAGGCAAGCCGTCGCTCTCCGCGTGCACCAGCCGCATGGCGTTGCCGTGCTTCGCAGCGGGCAGGCCTTCGCGCAGCGCCAGCGCCTGCATGATGCGGCTCCG
>DASQIG010000108.1:0-6388 GCA_035631735.1 Burkholderiales bacterium
GGTTCGCTCGCCGCGGAAACCGAGATACGAGTTCTGCACGTCGACGTCCCGGCGCGGGCCGGGCGTGGTCGTACCGCACCCGCCCGTGCTACCCGAACTGCCGCACAAGCCCGTCGTCGGCGATACGAGCGTGGATACCGAAGTACCGACGGACGTCGGGTCCTTGCTGGTGCCATAACCGAACTGCGGATAGAGCTTGCCGTAGAGCTGTAGCGTGCCGAGGGTTTCGTTGCCGAAGACGATCTGCGCCTGCGCTGCCGGCGCAATGCAAAGCCCGCCCACGGCAACAGCGAGTGCTGTCTTTCTCATCTTTCCTCCTCCCAGAAGAAGTTCCGCTATCCGGAACTGCGATCGCAATTCCGGAACAGTGCGGGCAAACGCTACCGACCTGTCGCAAAGCTGTCAAGCGACGCGTCGCGCGGTCGCAACGTCAGCGCTGCGTGGAACGGAATATCGACTCGTAGAGCCGCGCCCACTTCTCGCCCTGGTCGAGCAAAAGCGCGGGATCGACGATGCGCAGCGGCGCGGCGCCGAGCGCCGGCTGCAGCTCGCGTCGCGCCGGCACGAAGCCGCGGCTGGCGAGGATGCGCTGGCCCGCGTCGCCGATCATGAAGTCGTAATAGAGCAGCGCCGCATGCGGATGCGGGGCGTCGCGCGCGAGCGCGAGGCCATTGGCGCGGGCAATCGCCGGCGGGATCACGAACCAGTCGAGCGGCGCGCCCTTGCGCTTGAGCTGCTCGGCAGTGAAGTTGTACACCGTGAGCGCGAGCGGCACCTCGCCCGAGGCGACGAGATTCGTGAGGAGCGTGTGGCCGCGCCGCACCGAGACGCCGTTGGTGTCGACGAGCTGCCGAAACAGCCGCAGGCCCTGCGCTTCGCCGAGCGCCGTGACGACGCCCGCGAGCCAGTCGTCGTCGCCTGCCTCGATGCCAAGCCGCCCTTTCCACCGCGGCTGCAGGAGATCGGCATACGACCTGGGTAACTCCGCTCGCTGCACCAGCCGCGTGTTGTATGCCTGCACGAACACATTGAGCCGCGAGCCGATCCATTCGCCGTGTGCCGGCAGCGCCGCGGCAATCAGCGCAGCGTGCTCCGGCGAGCGCACCTGCTGCAGCACGCCTTCACGGTGCAGCGACTCGAGCGGCGGCGCATTCGTCTCGATGATGTCGACGTCGTGGCGCCCGGCCTTCGCTTCGGCAAGCACGCGTTGCAACACCTTGTCGGACGCCGCGCGCCACATGTTCACCTTCACGCCGTGGCGCGCCTCGAAGGCAGCGTTCAGCGCCGCCATGTCCTCTACCGTGAGCGAGGTATAGAGCGTCAGCGTCGCGCCCTCGCGCCGCGCGCCTTCGGCAAGCCGCTGCGCGCGGTCCGGGCCCTCGTATAGCGCAATGTCGGCGGCGCCGGTGACCGCAGCGATAAGCGCGAGCGCTGCGGGAAACGTCTTACCGCCCGTACTTGTCGAGCTGGTAGCGGCGAGGCTTGAGCGCCCGGCAGATTTCGCGCGTAGCTTCCGCCTGCGGCAGCTTGAGCCCGCACTCGCGCGCCATGTCGGCGACGATTGCCATGTCGTCCTCGGCCCACGCCATGGTCTGCGTGCCCCATTTGGCGAGCGCGTCGTTCGCCGCGCTCGAGATGCCAAGCGCCTGGCGCAGCGCTGCCACATCGAGGCCGTGGCACTGCGCCAACGCCAGCGCCTCGTGATCGGCGACCAGGCACGCCCAGAGGACGAGGTTATTCGCCGCCTTGGCGACCTGCGCGCTGCCGACCGCGCCGGTTGCCACGATGTCGCTCGCAAAGGCACCCAGCACCGGCCGCAGGCGCGCTACCGTCGCCGGCTCGCCGCCGACGAAACAGAGCAGCATGCCCTCGTCCGCCGCACGCCCGCCGCGGCACATCGTCGCGTCCACCACCGCGAGCCCACGCCCGGCGTAGCTGGCGGCGAGCTCCTGCATGGTCTTCGGATGCACGGTACTTAGCACCGCGACGATGGTGCTCGGCCGCGCCGCGGGCGCGAGCTGCGGGAAAAGCGCGCGCAGCTCCTGGTCGTAGCCGACGCACACCAGCAGCACGTCGCTCGCCGCCGCCAGCGACCCCAGATCGGCGGCCCATTGCGCGCCGCGTTCCTCGACGCTCCTGCGCTTGCCCGCGTCGATGTCGTACACCTGGGTGCGAAAGCCCTTGCGCACGAGGTGCCCGATGATCGGCAGTCCCATGCGGCCCGCGCCGATGACGCCAACATCCATCATGCGAACACCTCGTCGAGCGGCACCGTGCGCAGCGTGACGCGCGACAGGGCGCGCACGCGCTGTGCGGCGGCGTCGAGCCCGGGCGGCGCCTCGCCGCGCGCCAGGCGCTCGGCCGCATCCAGCAGGCACCGGCGCGTCATGACGATGCCCTTGTCCGTGGCGACGAGATGCTCGCGCGCGCGATCCGCGACCAGTCCCATGCTTTCCTGGATCGCCGCGTCCTGCACGCCGACCGCGCGTACGCCCGAGAACGTCTCCCGCGCCTTCTGCCCCGCGCGATCGATGAGATAGTCGTTGCGCCGGTTCGCTACCGGCAGGAACGTTCCCGGGACCAGCGGCACGTGCACGCCGCGGCCGGTCTTCGCGCCGTCGAGCTCGGCCGCGCTCAAGGGCCGTTGCGGGTGGTAATCGACGCTGAATACCCACGAGTTCTCGTCGTCCACGGGCACCCACGCATGGCCACCGCACGGGTTGTCGCCATACGGCGGAAAGAGATTGAAGCAGGGCATGAGGAACTGCGTGACGCGCCAGAAGTAGCGATCCTCGCCGACGTTGCGGCGCGTACAAATGCGCAATCCGCCTGGCGCGGGCAGCGGCAGAAAAGCCGGGCTGGGATCGCCTTTGATCATCGCCGCGCTCGCCGGATCGCGCTTGAGCAGCGGATCGTCCTCGACCGACCAGCGATGCAGGTACGTCGAATGGATGGAGTCGAGCCCGCCTTCCATCGCCTGCAGGTAGTTGCATTCCTGCAGCCGCTTGCTCACATAGCGCTGCTCGGGCGCGACCTCGGTCCATTCGTACGCCGGCTCGGCCGGCCGCTTCTCCGGCGGCCCCATGTACGCCCATAGCACGCCGCCGTGCTCGATGAGCGGATAGCCCTTCAGCTTCATCCGCTGGCAAAGGCGCGGGTTATCCGGCTCGGACGGGATCTCGACGCACTGGCCCGTGACGTCGTACTTCCAGCCGTGGTACGAGCAGCGCAGCCCGTCCTCCTCGTTGCGCCCGAACCAGAGCGATACGCCGCGATGCGCGCAGAACTCGTCGATCAGCCCGAGCCGCCCCTGCGTATCGCGGAACGCGATCAGCCGCTCGCCGAGCAGCTTCACCCGCACCGGCGGGCAATCCGGCTGCGGCAGCTCGGTGGCAAGCAGCGCCGGCAGCCAATAACGGCGGAAGAGATCGCCTACCGGGGTGCCGGGCCCCGTGCGGGTGAGGACATCGTTCTCCTGTGCGCTCGTCATTGGCGGTTGTGGATGGTGTCCTCGAAGATCCTGGTCCAGCGATCGTAATCCCGGATCACCGCGGCGGGATCGATGAACTTCAGCTGGAAGCGCTCCAACTCCTTGGCCGTGCGCCGGTCGGAGGTAATGTGCCCCATGTCGGCCATCAGGCGCTGTCCCTCGCCGAGCATGAAATCGTAGAACAGCTCGGCCTCGCGGCGGTGCGGCGCGCGCGCCGCCACGCCCACCGCATCGGTGGCGGCGATGGTAGGCGGGAGCGCGATCCAGTCGATCGGGGCGCCGGCGCGGCGCTGCTGCTCCGGCAGGTAGCTGTACAGCGTCAAAGCGAAAGGAACGTCGCCCGCGACGACCAGATTGGTCAGCAGCGCATTACCCATGCGGACTTGCAGCCCGTTGGCCGCCAGCTCGTGGAAGAACTGCAGCCCCTGGGCTTCGCCCATCGCTTGCACGAGCGTGTAGAACCACTCCTGCTCCTTGCCCTCGATCGCGACGCGGCCCTTCCAGCGCGGCGCCAGCAGGTCGCGATAGGTCTTCGGCAGCTCGGCTTTGTCAACGACGCGGGTGTTGTATGCCTGCACGAAGATGTAGACGCGCGGACCCGCCCATTCCCGGTGCGCCGGCACCGCCTGCGGGATGAGCTCGGCGAGACGCGGCGACTCCATGCGGCGGAGCAGCTTCTCGTTATGCAGCGCCTCCATCTCGGGCGCCGGATTGTGGATCACGTCGACCTCGTAGCGCCCGCCGCGTGCCTCGCGCAGGACGCGCTCGAGGATGCGGTTCTTGCCCGAGCGCCACAGATTCACCTTGACCCCATGGCGGCGCTCGAACTCGGCCGCGAGCTGCCGCACGTCCTTCTCCGCCATCGACGAATACACGTTCACCACCGGCTGCGCCCACGCGCCGCCACAGAGCGCGAGCAGAAAAATAGGGACAGTCCCTATTTTTCCCAGTTGGGTCATCGTTTCTGCGTGATGGTGTCGAGGAGCGCCGGCTGGCCGGCCTTGACCTTGGCGATGGCGCGCTTGAGGGCCGGCGCGACATCATCCGGCTGGTCGATCGGCCCCTCGGCGTACCAGCCGAGCGATTTGGCGAGCGCCGCAAAATCAGGCGCCGGGTCGTCCATGTCCATGCCGATGTAGGCGCGCGCCTCCGGCGTGCCGCGCAGCTTCGCCATGCGGATCTGGTGCTCCCAGTCGTTGTAGTAGGCGCGGTTGTTGTACATCACGACGAGCATCGGGATGCGGTGCTTCGCTGCCACCCACAGCGCGCCCGCGTCGAACATCAGGTCGCCGTCGGGCTGGATATCGATGACCAGGCGCTTCGCGTCGCGGTGCGCGAGCGCGACGCCGAGCGAGATGCCGAGCTGCGTCGCGGTGCCGAGCGATTTGCCGGGGTGGCGATACGGCTTGTCGAAGTCCCAGAGGACGCGCGCCCAGTCCTCGAGCGTGTTGGCGGTGAGTACCCAGTCCTCGCCCTTGACCGCGTTCCAGATCTCGGTGGCGAGCCGCGGCAGCGTGATCGGGCTCGCGTCCCAGTCCTCGCGCGCCTCGCGCTCCCATTGCGCCCGCGCCTTGCGGCCGAGCTGCTCTGCGGCCGCGCGGCGCTCAGCGACCTGCTCGCGGCGCACCCTGCCTTTCAGCAGCACGCTCAGGGCGGGAATTGCCAGCGTGGTGTCGGCGAGAATGCGCAGGTCGGCGTGCGCCAGGCGCTGGTAATCCATCGCCCAGCTCGAGATCTCGAGGTCGCCGAAGCCGATGTCGATCCATTTGCAGCTCGCGGGCACCACCGAAGTGACCTGGCGCGTGGTGCTCACGAGTTCGGTCGTCGCGCGCTCCCAGTCCCGGGTATCGAGGCAGAGCAGCACATCGGCGTCGCGGAAGACGTCCTTCACCATGCTCAGGTTGAGCGGATGGCGGCTCGGGAAGTTGAGCCGCGCGTTCACGTCCCACACCGGCGCACCGAGCGTCTCGGCGAGCTCCACCAGCGCATGGAAGCCCGCCGGCTCGCGGCCGACGTATTCGGCAAGGATGACCGGCCGCTTAGCGCTCGCCAGCATATCGGCCCCGCGCGCCAAGGCCGCAGGATCCGGTGCGATCGGCGCCGGCACTTTCTGTGCGCGCGCCGGCGGAAGCGGCACCTCGCGCTCGAGCGGCTGCTCCTGCAGCCACGCGTCATAGCACATGTAGATCGGCCCGCGCGGCTCGGTCATCATCACCGCATAGGCGCGTGCGAACGATTCCGGCACGCCGTCGATGACAGTGGGCTGGTAGTCCCACTTGGTGTAGGCGCGCACCGCCTCGCCCTGCACGAGCGCCGTGTGGATCCAGTCGATACGCGGCCGGCGCTTGGTCTCGTCCATCGGGCCGGTGGCGCCGATGACGAACACCGGAGCGCGGTCGGCGTACGCGTAGTAGATCGCCATGTTGGCGTGCAGGAGGCCCACGAGGTTGTGCAGGATCGCGACCATCGGCTTGCCGCTCGCCTTGGCGTAGCCGTGCGCGATCTGCACGGCGGTCTCCTCGTGCTGGCAGAGCATCATCACCGGCCGGTTGCCGCCGTAGTTGACGATCGAGTCGTGCAGCCCCCGGTAGGAAGCGCCGGGATTCAATGCCGCGTACGGCAGCTCGTACGCGTGCAGCAGGTCGACGATGACGTCGGAAGCCCAGCGCTTCATGGCTTGAGTGCCACGCATTTCTCCGGATCGATGCGCACGTAGATCGGCTCGCCGACGCGCGTGCGCAGCGACGGATGCACTCGCGACTGCAGCCGCCGCTCGCCGATCGCCACCTGGAAGTCCGCCGCTTCGCCGAGGAACACTTTCTGGTCCACGGTGCCCTGCCAGACGTTCTCGCCCTCGGGGCGCGACTCGCTGAGATAGATGTCCTCGGGCCGCACCGA
>DASQIG010000109.1:0-1723 GCA_035631735.1 Burkholderiales bacterium
CGAGATCGACGTTGCCGTTCCTGTCGCAGGCGACGACCACGATGCGCAGGCCCATCATCTGCGCGCTCGCGGGATTGGTGCCGTGCGCGGAAGCGGGGATCAGGCAGACGTCGCGCGCCTCGCCCCGCGCTTCGTAGTAACTCCTGATGGCGAGCAAACCCGCGTACTCGCCCTGCGCGCCTGAGTTCGGCTGCAGCGACACGCGCGAGAAGCCGGTGATGTGGGTGAGCATCTGCCCGAGCTCGGCGAGCATCGCACGCGTGCCGCGCGCCTGCTCGGGCGGCGCGTACGGATGCAGCGTGGCGAACTTGGGCCACGACAGCGGAATCAGCTCCGCGGCGGCGTTCAGCTTCATGGTGCACGAGCCGAGCGGAATCATGCCGTGCACCAGCGAGAAGTCGCGGTTCTCGAGCCGCTTGAGATACCGCATCATCTCCGTCTCGGTGTGGTACCGGTTGAAGACCGGATGCGTCAGCACCGGATCGCGCCGCCGCAGCTCCGCAGGAATCGACGCCGGCTCGTGCGTCAGGCCACACGCGATTTGCTCGGCGTCAGCGCGCTCGCCGGTGATCGCTTCCGCCACATCCGCGATGGCCGCGATGCTGGTGGTCTCGTCGCAGCTCACGCCGACGCGCGTGCCGTCGATGTAGCGCAGGTTGATGCGCTTCGCCTGTGCGCGCACGCGCACCGCGACGGCGGAGGCCACCTGGAACACCACCGTATCGAAGAACGCCGGGTTCTCGACGCGCGCGCTGCGAGCGCAAGCGACGAGCAGCCGTGCCATGAAGTTGGCGCGCGTCGCGATGCGCGCGAGGCCCTTCGGCCCGTGATACACCGCGTAGAACGACGCCATGTTGGCGAGCAGCGCCTGCGCCGTGCAGATGTTGCTCGTCGCCTTCTCGCGCCGGATGTGCTGCTCGCGCGTCTGCAGCGCCATACGCAGCGCGGGGCGTCCCGCCGCGTCGCGCGACACGCCGATGATGCGCCCCGGCATCGAGCGCTTGTGCTCGTCGCGGCAGGCCATGAACGCCGCGTGCGGGCCGCCGTAGCCGAGCGGCACGCCGAAGCGCTGCGCCGAGCCGATGGCAATGTCGGCGCCGTACGCGCCGGGCGAGCGAATCAGCATCAGCGCGAGCAGATCGGTGCCGATGGAGACGAGGCCCCCCGCAGCGCGCACGGCGCTGACCAGCGCCGTCCAGTCGCGGATGCGGCCGTAGGTATCCGGGTACTGGAAGTGCGCGCCGAACACGCGCGTCGGGTCCATTTGATCCGCGGCAGCGACGACCAGCTCGCTGCCGAGCCATTTCGCGCGCGTGCGCATCACCGCGATCACCTGCGGGTGCACGGCCGCGTCGACGAAGAACGCGGTCGCCTTGCTCTTCGCCAGGCGCCGGATCATCGCCATCGCCTCGGCGGCGGCGGTCGCTTCATCGAGCAGCGACGCGTTCGCTACCGGCAGCCCGGTCAGGTCGATCACCATCTGCTGGAAATTGAGCAGCGCCTCGAGCCGGCCCTGCGAGATCTCCGCCTGGTAGGGCGTATAAGCGGTGTACCAGCCGGGGTTCTCGAACACGTTGCGCTGGATCACGGCGGGCGTGTGCGTGCCGTAGTAGCCCATGCCGATGAAATTGCGCCACACCTCGTTCTGCACGGCGTGTGCGCTCAATTCCGCGGTGGCCTCGAGCTCGGTCATCGGCTCGCCGAGCGCGAGCGGCTCGCGCAG
>DASQIG010000110.1:0-2457 GCA_035631735.1 Burkholderiales bacterium
ACCTGTCGAGTCCCGGCCTGCAGCAGGCGCTCGATCGCGCGACGCGCTGGGCGGAGGCGACCAAGGGCAAGAGCGTCGTGCGCTACGAGCCCGCACGCATGGGGCAGCCGCGCGGCGAGTACGAGAGCCCGGCGCTCGCCAGGGCGCCGGGGCGCAGCGCGATGCACGAGCTGCTGGCGGCGGAGTGCAAGGGCGCGAAGCTCGACGGCCGCGTCGTCGAGCGCCAGGCGGTGATCGAGCTGATCGACGAGGAGCGCGTCTATCTCACGAGCACGGGCGGCGAGCTGCGGCAGCGCTTCCACTACGTCGTGCCGCACATGCGCGTGACGGCCAACCAGGGCAGCGACACGCAGGCGCGCAGCCTCGATCACGCGCAGCAGGGCGGCTACGAGCAGGTGGAGCGCTCCGGGTTCATCGGCAGCGGCGCGCGCCTGGCCGAGGAGGCGCTCAAGCTCCTCGGCGCGCCGAACTGCCCGTCGGGAAAGATGGATCTCCTGCTGCTGCCCGACCAGATGATGCTCCAGGTGCACGAGTCGATCGGCCATCCGCTCGAGCTCGACCGCATCCTGGGCGACGAGCGCAACTACGCCGGCACCAGTTTCGTCACGCCGGAGATGTTCGGCAGCTATCGCTACGGCTCCGAGCTCCTCAACGTCACCTATGACCCGACCCGGCGGGAGGAGCTGGCGTCGTTTGCCTACGACGACGACGGCACGCCGGCGCAGAAGGTCTTTCTCATCAAGAACGGCACGCTGGTCGCGCCACTTGGCGGGCGGCTATCGCAAGCGCGCGCCGGGCTGCCGGGCACGGCCAACTCGCGCGCCTGCGCCTGGAACCGGCCGCCGATCGATCGCATGGCGAACCTCAACGTCGAGCCCGGCGCGAGCACGCTCGAGGCGATGATCGGCTCGATCCGGCGCGGCGTGCTGATGCGCACCAACGTCTCCTGGTCGATCGACGATTCGCGCAACAAATTCCAGTTCGGCTGCGAGTGGGGCGAGCTGATCGAAGAGGGCCGGCGCACGCGCGTGGTCAAGAATCCGAACTACCGCGGCGTCTCGGCGACGTTCTGGCGCAGCCTGCGCGCGGTGGGCGATGCGGGCACGCTTGAAGTGCACGGCACGCTCTACTGCGGCAAGGGCGAGCCGAACCAGGTGATCCATTGCGGCCACGCGGCGCCTGCGTGCGTGTTCGCGGACGTCGATGTCTTCGGGGGTGCGGAGCGATGAAGTCGCAGTTCTACGAGCTCGCGGCGCGGCTTGAGCGCGAACTCGCGCCGGGCGAGACGCTGCTCTGCAATCTTTCGGCCGAGCGCTCCGACTTCGTGCGCTTCAACCAGGCGCGCGTGCGCCAGGCGGGCAGCGTCGAGCAGCGCTACCTGAACCTGCGACTGGTACGCGCCCGGCGCCAGGCCTCCGCGACGATCACGCTGGCGGGCGACGGCGACGACGCGGCGCTCGCCCGGCAGACGCTCACGCGGCTGCGCGAGGCGCTCGGCGAGCTGCCCGAAGACCCGTGGCTGCTCGTCAACGAGACGCCCCGATCCAGCGAAATCGAGCGTCGCTCCGCGCTCGCGCCCGCGCCTGCGGTCGTCGAGCAGGCAATGAGCGCTGCGGCGGGACGCGACCTCGTCGGCTTCTATGCCGGCGGCACGATCTATCGCGGCTTCGCGAATTCGCTCGGGCAGCGCAACTGGCACGAGGTCGACAGCTTCAATTTCGACTGGAGCCTCTATCGCCAGGGCGACCAGGCAGTGAAGGCCAGCTACGCCGGCTTCGACTGGGCACCCGGTGTCTTTGGCAGCAGGATGGCGCAAGCGGCCGAGCAGCTCGAGCTGCTCGCGCTTCCCCGACGCACCCTCGAGCCGGGCGAGTACCGCGCCCATCTCACGCCGCGCGCGCTGGCCGAAGTCCTCGGGTTGCTTTGCTGGGGCGGCTTCTCCGCGCGTGCGCGCCAGACCAAGCAGAGCCCGCTGTTGCGCATGGAGGAAGGGCGCACGCTCGCACCGCAGATCACGCTCGGCGAGAACATCGCCGGCGGTGTCGCGCCTGCCTTTCAGGCCGAAGGGTTCGTGCGGCCGCCCGTGGTGGCGCTCATCACTGCCGGCAGGCTCGGCGAGCCGCTCGTCTCACCGCGCTCGGCAAGGGAATACGGCCTTCCGACCAACGCGGCGAACGGCGGCGAGGCGCCGGAGTCGCTCGACATGGCGGCGGGCGGCCTCGCGGAGCGCGACGTGCTGCAGGCGCTCGATAGCGGCCTCTATATCTCGAACCTCTGGTACCTCAACTTCTCGGACCGCCCCGCCGGGCGCATCACCGGCATGACGCGCTTCGCGACGTTCTGGGTGGAAGGCGGGCGCATCGCCGCGCCGGTCACGCCGATGCGCTTCGACGAGTCGGTCTATCGCCTCCTCGGCGAGACGCTGGTCGACCTCACGCGCGAGCGGGAGCTGCTTCC
>DASQIG010000111.1:0-2775 GCA_035631735.1 Burkholderiales bacterium
ATGCTCGACACCTATCTGCGTGACCTCGGGGCCAATCGCAAAAAGCTGATGGACCAGGCGAAGAAGGACGGCCTGATCGTGTCGGAGAAACTGTTGTCCGGGCAATCATTTGGCCGGGAGGATTGGGACCTGATGCTGATGGTCGAGTACAAGAACTGGGCGGCGTTCGACGGCCTGTCGGACAAGTTCCGCGCCCTCGCGCAAAAAGCGGTCGGCTCCGAGGAGAAGCAGACGCAGATGATGGTCAAGCGCACCGAGCTGCGCGAGATCCTCGGCGAGAAGACGATGCAGGAGATTACGCTGAAGTAGATGAACGGCATGGCTCCCTGGCGGGTCGTCGCGCTCGCCGCGTTCGTCGCGGCGGGCGCCGCCTATCCGCAGGACTATCCGAGCCGACCGATCCGCCTGATGACACCGGCCGCGCCGGGCGGCACGACGGATCTGCTGGCGCGGCTGGTCGGCGCGAAGCTCGGCGAGATCTTCGGCCAGCAGGTCATCGTCGACAACCGCGCCAGCGCCTCCGGCGTCATCGCCGGCGAGATCACGGCGAAGGCGCCGCCGGACGGCTACACGCTGTTGCTCGCGTATCACCAGCACACCATCAACGCGGCGCTGAATCCGAACCTGCCGTACCACCCGGTGAACGACTTCACGCCGATCACGCAGCTCACGCGCGCAGGCCTGCTGCTGGTCGTCAATCCGTCGTCGCCGCCGCGCACGCTGCAGGAATTCGTCGACTGGACGCGCAAGCGCTCGGGTGAGCTGAACTACGGCTCCGCCGGTCTCGGCAGCGGCGGGCATCTCGCCGGCGAGCTCTACAAGCAGATGGCCGGCATCAAGGCCGAGCACATACCGTACAAGGGGAGCGGCCCCGCGCTCATGGACCTGGTCGGCGGCCGCTATGACTACAACTTCGCCGGGCTGCAGGCGGCGCAGACGCAGGTGCGCGGCGGCAAGCTGCGCGCGCTCGCGGTGACTACGCCGCAGCGCATCCCGGCGCTGCCGGATCTGCCGACGGTGGCGGAGGCGCTGCCCGGCTACGAAGTGGTCGGCTGGTACGGCGTGATCGGACCCGCCGCGATGCCCACGCCGCTGGTCGAGCGGTTGCACGACGAGCTGGTGCGCGTGCTCGCGCAGCGCGACGTGCGCGAGCGGATACTTAACGACGGCTCGGAGCCCGTCGGCAACACGCCGCGCGAGTTCCGCGACTTCATGGCGGCCGATCTCGCCAAGTGGGCGAAAGTCGTCAAGGAAAGCGGCGCCAAATTCGATTGATGCGCTCGATCGTCGTTGCGCTCGGCCTTGCCGTCGCCACGCCGGCGCTCGCGCTGGACGAGCCCGAAGCGGTATACGCCAAGTTCCACCGCGCCGGCCTCGCCGCCGACTACGAAGGCATGCGCAAGCACGAAAGCTCGGCGAAGGCGAACCAGATGGATCCCATCCCGCCCGGCGAGCGCAAGCAGATCCTCCGGGCTCTGGCGCGACTCCTGCCGCGCAGCTACTCGGTCGTCGAGAAGACCGTCGAGGCGGGCGCCACGCGCGCCGTGCTGCGGCTGCGCGGCGCGCAGCCTTCGATCTCGGGCACGATCACGCTGGTCAAGGAAAAAGGCGAATGGAAGGTCGACGACGCGAACTGGGGCGGGCGCTAGGGGAGCTCTGGGTCTTCCCGGAGCGCTCGGTCTTCCCGGAGCGCTGAGTCTTCCCCGCGAAAGCGGGGATCCAGTTTATTGCTCGAAAATCCGGGTTCCCGCCTGCGCGGGAACGACAATTCGCCGCTTTCGACGATTCTAGAGACGGAAGATGCGCTGCGCGTTGCCGCCGCGCACCTTGTCGCGCACGCCGTCGCGAAGCGCGTCCACGCGGGCGAGGCAGCCCACCATGTCGCCGATGGTGTGGGGATAGTCCGAGCCGTAGAGCACGTTGTCCGCCCCGCACACCGAGACGCACATGTCGAGCACGTCCTGGCGGAAAACCACCGCATCGACGCAGATGCGCCGCATATGGGAGCTCGGCGGCTCGGCGGTCTTCGCGCGCGCGGCAGGGATGTTCTCCCAGCAGATGTCGAGCCGGCCGACGAGGTAAGGCAGCGCGCCGCCGCCGTGGGCGGCGATCAGCTTCAGGTTCGGATACCGGTCGAAGAAGCCGTCGTAGATGCAGCGCGCTACCGCGAGCGAAGTGTCGAACGTGAAGCCGATCGGCGCGGTGAGCTGGAACTCGTGCAGCCCAAGCTCCGCGGTGCCCGGCGGTGCGCTCGGGTGCACCAGCACCGGCAGCGCGCGGCGGTCGATCTCCGTCCATACGTTTTTGAATCGCGCGTCGGTCAACGCTTTGCCGCCGATATTCGCGAGTACCATGACGCCTACCGCGCCGGCATTGCACGCACGCGCGAGCTCTTCCAGCGCGAGTTTTTCGTGCTGCCAGGGCAGGGACGCGAACCAGCGGATGCGCTCGGGCCAGCTGTTTTGTGCGCGCGCCATCTCATCGTTCATCAGCCGCGCCGCTTTGTGGCTCACTTCGGCGCTGCCCCAGAAGACGTTCGGGCAGGTGAGCGAGGTGATCGCGATGTCGACGCGCGCCTTGTCCATGTTCGCGATGCGCGCCTCCCAGTCGAACATGAACGGCACCGGCGTCATGAACGGCGCGCCGTCGAGGTGGATCGCCCGCAGGCCGCCGCGCACTTCCTTCAGCGTGTAATGCGGCCCGCCTTGGCTCTCGAGGAGTGAGAGCCACTCCTGCGACAGCATGTGGGTGTGGACGTCGATGACCGGGCTCATG
>DASQIG010000112.1:0-14847 GCA_035631735.1 Burkholderiales bacterium
GCCGCGAAAGCGCGCCGCCTCCACCGTGCCCGGATTCGCCTCCAGCGTGATCTCCGCGCCCGGCTCCACCACCATGCGTGCGCGAACTGCCGAGAGGAGCTCGTCGATCGCGCCCGGCGCAAAGAGGCTCGGCGTGCCGCCACCGATGAAAACGCTCACCAGCCGCCGGCCCCAGACGGATGGCAGGAGCGCTTCCAGGTCGGAAATCAGCCTGGCGACGTACTCGCGCTCGGGCAGCGGTTCCGAGCGTTCGTGCGAGTTGAAGTCGCAGTACGGGCATTTGCGCACGCACCAGGGGATATGCACGTAGAGCGCGAGCGGCGGCAGCACCGCGAGCCGCACCTGCGACGCTCGCTCAACCGCGATCGTCGCCATGCAGTAGCTCCAGCAACCGGCGCGCCGCGAGGGCGCGATGGCTGATGCGGTTCTTCTCGGCCGGTGACAGCTCGGCGGCGGTCTTGCCGCTGCCCGCGACCACGAACAGCGGGTCGTAGCCGAAGCCGTTCGCGCCGCGCGGTGCGCGCGCAATCTCGCCGTGCCACAGCCCCTCGGCGATCAGCGGCCGCGGATCATCCGGGCGGCGCACGAGAACCATCACGCAGCAATAGTACGCGCCGCGATCGTCGCCCAGCTCGGCGAGCAGCCGCGCATTGTTGCGCGCGTCCCGCCCGTCGCGATCACCTTCGCGCCCGGCGTAGTACGCCGAGTGCACGCCCGGCTCGCCGCCGAGCGCCGGCACGCAGAGGCCCGAATCGTCCGCGAGCGCCGGCAGCCGCGCGGCGCGGCTCGCGTGGCGCGCCTTGGCGAGCGCGTTCTCCACGAACGTCTCGTGCGGCTCCTCGGCCTCCGGGATGCCGAGCACCGCCTGCGACACGAGCTCGAGCTCGGGCGCGAGGATCGCTTCCAGCTCGCGCAGCTTTCCGGGGTTATGCGTGGCGGCGACAACCTTCATGAATTCGGTACTTAGTACGTAATAAGTATTTCGTACTAAGTACGTAATTGGTACTCGACCAGCCAATAGTACTCAAGCGCCCGATACGAAAAATCGCGCGCATGCGGCGCGAGCGCTGCGCGCAGCTCAGCTTCGGTGGGGAAGTTCTTGAGCACGCGGTTCTCGCTGCCGTCGGCGAGCCGGCGGAGCTGGTAGGTGTTGCCCTCGGCATCGCGCTCCGAGATCGGCGTGCTCGAGCCATCGACATAGCGGTTGTCCATCAGCACGACGCGCGCGCCGGGCTGGAGCCGGGCGTGCAGCGACGCGAGGAACTCGGCGATGCGGCCGAGCGGAATGTGCGACCACCAGAAGGACGCGAGCGCCGCGTCGAAGGTGCCCAGCAGGGGCGACAACGCGTACGCGTCGGTGAGCTCGAAGCGCACGTTGCGCTCGCCGTAGTCCTTTGACATCGCGATGCGCATCGGCTCCTCGGCCGCATCCACGGCGATGATGCTCGCTGCCATGCGGGCAGCGAGCACCGTCCAGTAGCCGGTGCCGCAGGCGACTTCCAATACCCGGCGGCCTGCGAGGCGTTCCGGTACATATTTTTTCAGGAAGGCTAGATCGGCCTGCCGCTCGGGCTTCGCGTAGATGCCCTCGTACTCGCGCGCGCGGCGCCGGTAGTAGTCGACGAGCTCAGCCGAGGCCAAGCGCCCTCCGCTGGTGAGCGATCAGCTCGCGGATGCCGCGCTCGGCGAGCGAGATGAGCTCCTCGAGCTGCCGGCGCCCGAACGCCGCGCCTTCGGCGGTGCCCTGGACCTCGACGAAGTTGCCGGCGCCGGTCATGACGATGTTCATGTCGCAGCCGCAGGCGGCGTCCTCGGCGTAGTCGAGGTCGAGCACCGGCGTCCCCTGGTGAATGCCGACCGACACGGCGCCGACGAAGTCGCGGATCGGGTGCTCGCGCACCAGACCCTTGCTCTGCAGCCAGGCGATGGCGTCGTGCAACGCGACGAATGCGCCGGTGATCGCCGCGGTACGCGTGCCGCCGTCGGCCTGCAGCACGTCGCAGTCGAGCTGCACGGTGCGCGGCCCGAGCGCGGCGAGATCGACCACCGCGCGGAGCGACCGGCCGATCAGGCGCTGGATTTCCTGCGTGCGGCCGCTCTGCTTGCCGCGCGAGGCTTCGCGCTCGGTGCGCGTGTTGGTCGAGCGCGGCAGCATGCCGTACTCGGCGGTGACCCAACCGCGCCCGGATTCCTTGAGAAACGGCGGCACGCGCTCCTCCACCGAGGCGGTGCACAGCACGTGCGTGTCGCCGAACTCGATCCGCACCGAGCCCTCGGCGTGCTTGGTATAGCGGCGCTGGATGCGCACGGGCCGGAGCTCGTCCGGCTTGCGACCGCTCGGTCTCAAGATGCGGAGCTCTTGCGCAGTGCGTCTTTGAGCTCGGCGATCGCGCGCTCGATGTCGTCGTCGGAGACCTGCCGGTAGTCGAGATCGGTGGCGCTGAAATCCTGGACCAGCGTGCGCTCCTGCTCGGGCGCGCCCGCCGCCGCGACTGGCAGCTCGCCCCACCGCATCGCGACCACGGAGATGTTGTCGCAATCGAGTCCCGCGCGGTGCTGCGCGAGCTCGGCGAGCTCCGGGATGGCCGCCTCGAGCGAGCGCGCCATGAGCGAATGCAGGAGCTGGCGCTGCGTCAGCGGGTTCCAGAAGCCGTCCGAGCAAAGCAGCACGATATCGTGCTCGAAGAGCGGCTCGCGCGAGAGCGGCGCGGGCTGCGGCGCGGTGTAGCCGCCGAGGCATTGCAGCAGGCGGTTCCTCTCCGGATGCGTGGTGCTCGCCTCTTCGCGGATGCGCCCGGTGTCGACCAGCTCCTGCACCACGGTGTGATCGCGCGTGCGGTGCACGATGCGGCCGTCGCGGATCAGGTAGAGCCGGCTATCGCCGACGTGCGTCCAGTACGCCTGCCCCTCCTGCACGATGCAGGTGACGAGGACGGTGCGCGGTGTGTCGACCAGGCCGCGCTTCGCCGCTTCGCGCAGGATCGTGGCGTGGCTGGCGGCGATCGCGCGGTTGAGAAACTCGCCCGGGTTGCTGATCCGTGGCTGCGCCTCGCGCACGAAGGCCGCGCCGAGCAGCCCCACGGCGAGCTCGGCCGCCACCTCGCCGTGCGGATGCCCGCCGAGGCCATCGGCCACCGCCATCAGCACGCAGTCGGAAGTCGACCAGTGGCCGATGCGATCCTGGTTGATGCGGCGAGTGCCAATGCGGGTCTCCTGGGCCAGGGCGTACTTCATTTGCCCCGGAACCCGAGGGAGTTCTTGAGGTGCCAGACGAACCGCGCCTCGCCGGTGTCGCCGCCCTTGTGCTCGGGCTCCTTTTCGCCGAGCAGCGCCTTCTGCAGCGCGAGCACGCTCTGCGGCCGCTCGAGGTGATCGAGCCGCAGGCACCAGTCGACGATATCGAGCAGCAGCGCGGAATAGCGCTCGGCCCACGCGCGGCGCGCGGGCATCAGCTCGTCCTTCACCAGGCGCTCGTGCGCCGGCTGCGGCGCCGCGCCGGCAAGACAGGCGTAGACGGTCGCGCCGACCGAATAGATGTCGGTCCACGGGCCGAGCTCACCGGTGCGCGCGTACTGCTCGGGTGCAGCGAAGCCCGGCGTGTAGGTGAGCGGCAGCGTCACGCCCTCCGCCGAGAGCGTCTGGCGCGCGCCGCCGAAATCGATCAGCAGCGGCGAGCCGTCGTTCCGCAGGAAGACGTTCGCCGGCTTGATGTCGAGGTGCAGGAGCTTGTTCGCATGCACCTCGCGCAGCCCGTTCAGCAGCTGCGCGAAGGTGGCGCGCACCCAGACCTCGTCCGGCAGGCCGCCCTTGCGGCTGACGATGTGCTGCCTGAGCGAGCGCCCGCGCTCGTGGCGCAGCACCAGATAGACCGTGTCGTTCGCGCGGAAGAAGTTCAGCACTCGCACGACGTTCGGATGCTGCAGCCGCGCGAGCGCGCGGCCTTCCTCGAAGAAGCACTTCATGCCGTAGCGAAAGCGCGCCGCGTCGGTCGAGGCCACCTTCGGCACGGCGCTGCCGTCGGTGCGCACCGCGAGCGCCGAGGGCAGGTACTCCTTGACGACGACCGGCGTCTCGTTCTCGTCGTGCGCGAGATAGACGAAGGAGAAGCCGCCCGCGCCGAGCGTGCGCACGATCGTGTAGTTCTCGAGCCGGCTGCCTTCGGGCAGGGCGCGATTCGCTTGGGACGCCATTTCGCTCCTATGATAACGAATGATCCAGAGCATGACCGGTTTCGCCGCCGCCAGCGCCGACACGCCGCGCGGGCGGCTCGCCGTGGAGCTGCGCTCGGTCAATGCCAGGTTTCTGGACTTGCAATTCCGCATCGCGGACGAGCTGCGCGCGAGCGAGCCGCTTTTGCGTGAATTACTGCAGGCGCGCCTCGCGCGCGGCAAGGTCGACTGCCGAGTATTTCTCGCCGATGACGCGGCCGGCACCGCCGGGCGCCTGAGCGCGGACGCCGTCGCGCGCCTGCGCGAGCTCTCGGCGCAGGTTCTGCAGGAAATGCCGCAGGCCGCGCCGCTGCGCGTCGGCGATGTGCTGCGCTGGCCGGGCGTCATCGTCGAGTCGCCGCTGGACGAGGAGCAGACACGCCGCCTCGCCGCCGACGTCTGCGCGCGCGCCCTGGATGAGCTCGTCGCCTCGCGCAGCCGCGAGGGCGCGAAGCTCGCCGCGGCGATCGCCGAGCGGGTCGCGGCAATGCGCCGGCGCCTCGAGCAGGTGGCGCCGCTCGTGCCGCAGTCGCTCGCCGCCTACCAGGCGCGGCTCGCCGAGCGGCTAAAGGAGGCAATCGGCTCCGCGCTTGGCTCCATCGACGACCGCGTGCGCGCGGAGCTTGCCGTCTTCGCCGCCAAGGCCGATGTGGACGAGGAGCTCACCCGCCTGAAGGCGCACCTCGGTGAAGTGGATCGCGCGCTCTCGCGCGGCGGCGCGGTGGGCAAGCGCCTGGATTTCCTCGCGCAGGAGTTGAACCGGGAGGCGAATACGCTCGCCTCCAAGGCGGCGAGCCAGGAGATCGGCGACTGCGCGCTCGAGCTGAAGCTGCTGGTCGAGCAGATGCGCGAGCAGGTCCAGAACATCGAATGAGCGGCAAATTGTTTGTAGTGACCGCCCCCTCGGGGGCAGGGAAGACGTCGCTCATCGACGCCGTGATGAAGGACGACCCGTCGCTCAAGATCTCGGTTTCTTACACCACGCGCAAGCCGCGGCCGGGCGAGAAGGATGGCGTGGACTACCACTTTGTCGACGAGCGCACGTTCCAGGCGATGCGCGAGCGCGGCGACTTCCTCGAGAGCGCGGAAGTGCACGGCAACCACTACGGCACGGCGAAGAAGGTGATCCTCGACGCGGTAGCGCGCGGCGACGACATCATCCTCGAGATCGACTGGCAGGGAGCGCAGCAGGTGCGGCGTCTCTATCCTGGCGCGGTAGGCATCTTCATCCTGCCGCCCTCGGTCGAGGAGCTCGAGCGGCGCATGCGCGTGCGGGCGCAGGATTCCGACGCGGTGATCCGCCGGCGCATGGCGAATGCGCGCGAGGAGCTCGCGCATGCCGGCGAATTCAAATACGTTATAATTAACAAAGACTTCGAAACCGCGCAGGGCGAGCTCGCCGAAATCATCGAACGCGAGCGCGCCAAACCCTGAAGAGATCCTATGGCTCGCATCACCGTAGACGACTGCCTGAAGAGAATGCCGAATCGCTTCCAGCTCACGCTGGCCGCGACCTACCGCGCGCGCCAGCTCAGCGCCGGCGCATCGCCCCTCGTCGAGCCCAACCGCGACAAGCCGACCGTGATCGCGCTCCGCGAGATCGCCACCGGCAAGGTGGGCACCGAGGTGCTGAAGCGAAACGCCACTCCGCCCTCCCCGCCGGGGCTGTAGCAAATCGGGGGTAAGCTCGCCTCATGGCGGCGGCTGCCCCAGCACTGCGCGATGCCGAACGCTTCGGCTATCTGAAGCCGAAGGACGTGGCGCGCCTGGAGGAGGCCTACCGCTTCTCCGAGGCCGCCCACGCCGGCCAGACGCGCCAGTCGGGCGATCCTTACATCTCGCACCCGCTCGCGGTCGCCGAGATCCTCGCCGGCTGGCATCTCGACGGCCAGACCCTGATGGCGGCGCTGCTGCACGACGTCACCGAGGACACCTCGGTCACCAAGGACGAGATCTCCGACACCTTCGGCAAGCCGGTCGCTGAGCTGGTCGACGGCGTCTCCAAGCTCGACAAGATCGAGTTCACCTCCGCCGAGCACCTGCAGGCGGAGAACTTCCGCAAGATGCTGCTCGCGATGGCGCGCGACGTGCGCGTCATCCTGATCAAGCTCGCCGACCGCCTGCACAACATGCGCACGCTCGGCGCCGTGCCGCCGGCCAAGCGCCGCCGCGTCGCGCGCGAGACGATGGAGATCTACGCGCCGATCGCCAACCGCCTGGGCCTGAACGCGCTCTACCACGAGCTGCAGGAGCTCGCGTTCTCGCACCTCTTCCCGCTGCGTTACCTGGTGCTCGCCAAGGCCACCAAGGCGGCGCGCGGCAACCGCCGCGAGATGATCGGCAAGTCGCTCGATGCAGTGAAGAAGAAGCTCGCCGACGGCGGCATCACCGCCACCGTCCACGGTCGGGAGAAGCACGTCTACTCGACCTACCGCAAGATGATCGAGAAACACCTCTCGTTCTCCGAGGTGCACGACATCTTCGGCATCCGCGTCATCGTCGCCGACATCCCGACCTGCTACCTGGCGATGGGCGCGCTGCATGGGCTCTACAAGCCGATCCCCGGCAAGTTCAAGGACTACATCGCCATTCCGAAGGCGAATGGCTACCAGTCGATCCACACGGACCTGATCGGCCCCTACGGCGTGCCGCTGGAAGTGCAGGTCCGCACCGAGCAGATGCACCGCCTCGCCGAGTCCGGCGTCGCGTCGCACTGGCTCTACAAGGACGAGACCGACCAGCTCTCGGATCTGCAGAAGCAGACGCACCGCTGGCTGCAGTCGCTGCTCGAGATCCAGCACCAGTCGGGCGATCCGCGGGAGTTCCTCGAGCACGTGAAGGTCGACCTCTTCCCGGACGAGGTCTACGTCTTCACGCCCAAGGGGAAGATCCTTTCCCTGCCGCGCGGCGCGACGACGGTCGATTTCGCCTACGCCGTGCACACCGACATCGGCAATCGCTGCGTCGCCGCCAAGGTGAACGGCGAGCTGGTTCCCCTGCGCCAGGAGCTGCGCAATGGTGACCGCGTCGAGGTCATCACCGCGAGCCATGCCAAGCCCAACCCGGGCTGGCTGCAATACGTGCGCACCGGCAAAGCCCGATCCAACATCCGGCACTTCCTGAAGACCATGCAGTACGAGGAGTCCGCCAGCCTCGGCGAGCGGTTGCTGGATCAGGCGCTGCGTGCGTTGAAAGGGTCGCTGGCGGAGGTGGACGACGCGAGCTGGGAGCGCGTGGTGCGCGACGGCGGCGCGCGCTCGAAGGAGGAGCTGCTTGCGGACATCGGCCTCGGCAAGCGCCTGCCGGCGGTCGTCGCGCGCTTGCTGCTGAAGCGCATGGATTCGCGCGAGGACGCCAAGGCTTCGGTCACCATCCGCGGCACCGAGGGCATGGCGGTGCAGCTCGCCACCTGCTGCCGCCCGATTCCCGGGGATGGCATCGTCGGCTCGATCAAGAAGGGCCAGGGCCTCGTCGTGCACCAGTCGGACTGCCCGGCGATCGCGCGCTCGCGCAAGAACGAGCCCGACCAGTGGCTCGACGTCGAATGGGATCTGCGCACCACGCGGCTGTTCCAGGCGGCGATCCACGTCACCGTCGAGAACCAGCGCGGCGTGCTCGCGCGCGTCGCTTCGCAAATTGCCGAAGCGGGCTCCAACATCGACTCCATCGCCACCGAAGAGGACCGCGCGCTCTACACCACCATGCACCTCGTCATCGAGGTCGCGAACCGCCAGCACCTCGCGCGCGTCATGCGCGCCCTGCGGCGCCTCCCCGACGTCAAGCGCCTCGCCCGC
The DNA here is from genome assembly GCA_035631735.1 of Burkholderiales bacterium. Taxonomy (GTDB): domain Bacteria; phylum Pseudomonadota; class Gammaproteobacteria; order Burkholderiales; family SG8-39; genus SCGC-AG-212-J23. The sequence continues at coordinate 8,003 of DASQIG010000112.1, forward strand.
GCCAAAGAATAATCAGCGGCCGCTTTCTGTAAGACTTTTTCAGCCCCAGCAGATTCACGCTCGAACTGGCGCCGGTTGTGGCAGCCTGCAGACCACGCGCAATCAAGAAGGGGCGTCAATGGATCTCGCACCGGGGGAGAAGGGTCTGCTGGGCCAGCTACGCCTGCTCTATGAAGCGGCAGGACGGGATCAGCCCTTGAGAGCGCTGACGGCGAGCTGGCCCCCGGTGCATTACGAGAGCTACCGCAGCGCTTACGCCGGCCTCGTTGCGAAGCGCCTGATTCAGGACAACAACCAGAGGTTCAGCATCACCGACAGCGGCCTGCGGGCAATCGGCGTCGCGCCAGTTACCGCGGCGCCAAAGCCTGCTCCGCAACCGGCCCGCCCGCGGCAGCAGGTCGCCCCCAAAGCGCCAGCTTCCAGGATGTCCCGGCTGTTCAACGGCCTCCTCGGCCGCCGCGCCTAGGTCCCTTAGCGAAGCTGGATCGTCAGCACGAAGTCGCCGCGCACGACGTTGAGCGCGAGGCGGCCGGAGGCGCGCAGCGCCTTGCCGAGCTCCTGAACGGTGGTGACGCGCCGCTGGTTCACGCCGATGATGAGATCGCCTGCGCGGATGCCGTGCTGGAATGCCGGCGTGCCGGCCTCGACGCCGTTGACCAGCACCGCGCGGTTCTTGCCCGGCAGCCCGTGGCGCTCGACTTCGACCAATGACGCGCCATTCAGCTCCGGGACCGATTGCCCGCCCGCGGTCTGCGACTTGTTGATCTCGCCGACCCGGGCCGAGATCACCTGGCTTTCCTGCCCGCGCTGAACCTTGAGCTCCACCGTGTCGCCGGCGGGGACCACCCCAAGGCGCGCGCGCAGCTCCGCCGGCCCGCGCACCGGGTGGCCATTGAGCGCCGTGACGACGTCGCCCTTGCGCAGCCCCGCCGCCGAGGCGGGCGAATTCGGCTCCACTTCGGCGATCTGCGCACCCTCGCCGCCGACGTTCGGCTGCATGGCGATGCCGAGCCAGCCGCGCTTCACTTCGCCATAGCGGATGAGCTGCGTCATCACCGCGCGCGCCAGCACCGAGGGCACGGCGAAGCCGATGCCGACGTTGCCGCCGGCGGGCCCGATGATCGCCGAGTTGACGCCGATCAGCTCGCCTTTCAAATTGATCAGCGCGCCGCCGGAATTGCCCGGATTGATCGGCGCATCCGTCTGGATGAAGTGCTCGTAGCCCTCGACCGACAGCCCGCTCCTCCCCAGGGCGGAAACAATGCCCGCTGTCGCCGTCTGGCCGAGCCCGAACGGATTGCCGATCGCCATCACGAAGTCGCCGACCTGCAGGATGTCGGAATCGCCCCACTTCGCCTCCACCAGGCCTTTGGGCTCCACCTTCAGCACCGCGACATCGGTCCCCGGATCCGCGCCCACCAGCTTCGCTGGCAGCCGCCGGTTGTCCTTGAGCGTGATCTGGATCTCGCGCGCGTCTTTCACCACGTGGGCGTTCGTCACCACGTAGCCGTTCCTGGCATCGACGATCACGCCCGAGCCGGCCGCGATCTGCGGCTCCGCCTGCTGCGGCATGCCGAAGAAGCGCCGGAAGAAGGGATCGCGCATCAGCGGGTTCTCTTCCTCCGGGGTCGCCTGCAGCACCGCGATGTTCACCACCGCCGGCGTCACCTTCTCGAGGATCGGCGCGAGCGTCGGCATGCCGTCGCGCGTCGGCAGCCCGCCCGGCTGTGCAACCGCCGTGCTCACCAGTGTCAACGTCATCAGCAGCGCGCGCATCTGTACTTAGTACGAAATAACTATTACGTACTTAGTACGCAATTCAGCGGAGTTCACTCGTCCGACTCCGCCTGCTCGCCGCGGCGCCGTTGCACCTCGGTGTTCATGCCCACATCCGTGCGCCGCTGCTTCACCAGCTTCTCCCCGGTCGCGAAATACTCGCCGCGCACCGCCGCCTGCGCCGCCTGCTCGAGCTCCGCCGGCCAGTCGCCGAGGCTGTAGCCGTACCACGGCGCCTCGGGCTTGAGCGCCGGCAGCCCGAGCTCCTCCCAGATCTGCCGCGCGCGCTCCATGTATTCGCGCTTCGGGAGCGAGATCGGCGGGAAATCCTCCTTCAGCGTCGCGTCGATCAGCACCGAGCAATCCTCGCCATTGTTGCGCTGGCTTCTCGGCCCATGGCCCTGGTCGCGGTGCGGCAGCAGCTGCAAATCCAGGGCGGGATTGGCGCGATACGACATCGCCCACAGCAGCGCATCGGCATTGTCCGGATCGATGTCGTCGTTCACTGCGATCACGTACTTCCCCGCCGCACGGTTCCACGCCGCTGCGCCGTAGAGCGCGCGCCATATCTCCGTCCGCGGCATGTTCCGCTCCAGCACGACGACGACCACCTTGCGCAGATTCGTGAGCGGCTCGTGCATCGAGACGCGCTTCACCCCCTGGATGCCGAGCGCCTGGCGCAGGTGCTGCGTATAGAGCGGCTCCAGCGCCACCCTTTTAATCAAACTGGACTCGCTCGGCGTCACCTGCGAAATGATGGACGTGAGGATGGCATCCCGCCGCCGCGTGATGCACGTCACCTCCATGAACGCGTTGTACTCCTGGAGGTTCACATGCCCATGCGACTCGCCGAACGGCGCCTCGGGCTCGAGGTACTCGGTGTCGATGTAGCCCTCGATCACGATCTCGGCCTCCGCGGGGATCAGCAGGTCCACCGTTTTCGCCTGCACCACGTTGATCGGCCCGCCGACCAGACCGCCGGCGACGTGCAGCTCGTCGAGCGTTTCGGGCACCTTCTGCGCCGACGTAAATGCGACACAGGGTGGCGCACCCAGGACGACGGCTGCCGCCAGCTTTTGCTTCCGCTTTTTCGCTTTCTGCCAGTGCGTGTAGATGCCCGGCCGCAGCTCCAGCGACGGGTTCATGCCCAAGCGCCGCGGCGCCTTCACCTGGCCGCGGTAGATGCCCATGTTCTGCACGCCGGTCTCGGGATCCCTGGTGATGTATTGCGAGAGCGTGGTGAACGGCGCGATGTCCCAGCCCGGCGTCGAGATCGGGATCGGCAGCGCGTCCAGCCCGGCGACCTCCATCTCGTGGCACGGCGCGCTGCCGACCACCCTGGGCGCGATCGGCCTGGCGATCGCCTTGGTCCACACCTCGTTGATCTTCTCGAGCGGGCAGCCCATGCCGATGCGGTAGATCTCGCGGCTCGCGGCGAGCGCGCCGACCACCACCGGGATGTCGTACTTGCGGCCCTTGCTGTCGGTCACGTCGGTGAAGAGGAAAGCCTTGCGGTCCTTCTCGGCGATGCCGCCGCGGAACTGCCAGCGCACCAGCGGATGCATTTCGGTGTCCTTGTTGATCGGGCGCGTGACCCGGATCAGGAGGCCCGCGGCCTCCAGCGCTTTCAGGTGCGCGTGCAGATCGGCGTACATATCAGTCCACGGTGATGTGCATTTTTTGGATCAGCGGCCCCCACTTCGCCTGCTCCGCCTTGACGAGCGCGGTGAGCGCCTCGGGCGTGCCGCCGACGATTTCGCAGCTCTGGCTTTCCAGCCGCTCGCGCACGGCTGTGTCCGCGAGCACCTTGGCGAGCGCGCCATGCAGGCGCTCGAGGATGGGCTTGGGCGTCTCGGCCGGCGCGAAGACCGCCGTCCACGAGGTCGACTCGTAGCCCGGGTAGGTCTCGGCGATCGCCGGCAGCCCGCGCCAGAACGGCGAGCGCTCCGCGGTACTGACGGCGAGCGCGACCAGCTTTCCCGCTTTCACATGCTGCGCGATGGCACCGCCGCCCTGGATCAGCATCACCTGCACCTGGCCGGACACCAGGTCCTGCATCGCCGGGCCCCCGCCGCGGTAGTGGATCGGCACCGTCTCGATGCCGGCGACCTGTTTGAACAGCTCATAGGCCAATCGGCTGGAAGACGCCGGCCCGGCAGATCCGTAGTTCAGGCTCTCGCCCCGCTCCTTCGCGAGCGCGACGAAGTCCCGCACGGTTTTCACCCCCAGGCTCGGGTGCACGACCAGCACCTGCGGATAGCGGCACACCTGCATGACCGCTGCGAAGTCCCGCAGCGGATCCCATTTCAGCCCGCGGTACAGAAACGGGTTGGTAGCGAAGGTATCGAAGGTGACGAGCAGCGTATGCCCGTCCGGCGGGGAGTCCGCGACCTGCTGCGTGCCGACGATGCCGCCGGAGGTGACGCGGTTCTCGACTACAAAGGGCTGGCCGAGCTCGGCGGCAAGTCCCGGCGCCAGCATGCGCGCGGTGAGGTCGCTGCCGCCGCCCGGGCTCGCCGGGACCACGACGCGCACCGGCCGCGTCGGATAGCTCTGGGCGCCGGCGTCGGCCAGCAGAAGAGCGACGCCCAGCAGCGACAGCAGCACGATGCGCGACATCTTTTCGATTATCGCCGACCACCGGATTTTCCCCGCGATGGGCGGCCTCCTTTTCGGGGTTGAACGGGCGTATCATCGGCGCAGTCGCAAAAGTGAGGCCGTACCAGCGCAGTACGGCAAAAAACAGGGTGGATTTCATGCATTCGCAGATCGCTTTGCCGGTCGCCGCCTGTGCGGCCTGGCGAGCGGGGGAGGACGAGGCTGCGCCGCCGGCGGTCGGTTTCATCGAGCCGCAGTTGCGCCGGCGCCTCTCGCTGCTTGATCGCATCGCACTGCACGTCGCGCACGCCTGCGTTAAGGACGGCGAGGCGGTGCGCGTCGTCTTCGCCTCGCGGCACGGCGAGCTGGCGCGCAGCGCCGAGCTCCTCGCGCAGCTCGCGGCGTGCGAAATGCCATCGCCGATGGCGTTCAGCCTCTCGGTGCTGAACGCCGCGCCGGGCCTCTACGGCATCGCTCGCAAAGACCGCTCTGCCAGCACCGCAGTGTCCGCGGGCGTCGAGACGTTCCCGATGGCGCTGGTCGAAGCCGCGGCGCAGGCCTGGGCCGAGCCGGACCTCCCGGTGGTCGTGGCATTCGCCGACGAGCCGCCGCCCGCGGTATATCGCTCGCTGGTGGACACGCCGCGCCGGGCCCATGCGCTCGGCCTGCGGCTTGACGCGCGAGCCGCAAAGCACCACGTCACCATGCGCTGGGCGCCGAGCGATCGGGACGAAGAGCCGGAAGCCGCGCCCGTAGCGTTCCGCGCGTGTGTCGAGAACGGTGTGGACACCGCCTGGCATGGCGGCGGCCGCGCCTGGCACTGGACGCAGCATGGCCGCGCTTAGCATCCTCTGGCGCATCGCGGTAGCCGGGTTCTGCTTCGCCGCGTTCATGATCGGCGGCATCGCGTTGTCGCTGGTGCTGTTTCCGCTGGTACGGCTGCTGCCGGGCGGCAGGCCGCAATACGAGCGCCGCGTGCGCGTCGTGGTGCGCCTGTCGTTCGCGACGCTGCTCGGGCTGCTGCGCGTGCTCGGCATGCTGCGCGTCGATGCGCATAACACCGAGCGCCTGCGGCAAATGGGCGCGGTGCTGGTGCTCGCGAACCACCCCAGCTACCTGGACATCGTGGTGCTGATCGCGCACATCCCGAACGCCGTATGTGTCGTTAAAAGCAAGCTGTGGTCGAGCCCATTCTTCGGCGGTGTGGTGCGCGCCGCGGGCTACATCCGCAACGACGAGCCCGAGACGCTGATCCGCGACTGCGCCGCGCGCCTCGCGCAGGGCCTGCCGCTCATCATCTTCCCCGAAGGCACGCGCACCGTGCCGGGCGAGCGGCTGCACTTCGTGCGCGGCGCCGCGCATATCGCGCTCAGCACCGGCGTGCCGATCCTGCCCGTCGTCCTGCGCTGCGAGCCGCGGGTGCTGACCAAGGGCGCGAAATGGTACGAGCTGCCGCCGCGCGTCGTACGCATCGAGGTCGACGTGCACGCCTGCATCACCCCGGCGGCGCTGGTGGCGAAGGAGCGCGCCGGCGCGCGCAGCCTGACCCACGCCCTGGAACGTTTCTTTGTCGACCGGCTGGCGATGCCATGAGCGATCTGCTGCGCGACCTGAAGTGCCTGGTCGTCGAAGTGCTGAACCTCGAAGAGATCCGCCCCGAGGACATCGGCGACGACACGCTGCTTTTCGCCGACGAAGGCCTCGGCCTCGACTCGATCGACGCGCTCGAGCTCGGCGTCGCGCTGCAGAAGAAGTACCGGCTCAAGTTCGAGCGCGGCGACCAGCGCATCCGCGAGCACTTCCGCTCGGTGCGCACGCTCGCCGAGCTCATCCGCTCCCAGGCCCCCGCATGACCCAGACCCAGATCCTCTCCCGGCTGCGGGAGCTGCTCTCCGACACCTTCGAGATCGACCCGGCGCGCGTCACGCCGGAGGCCGACCTCTACAAGGATCTCGATCTCGACAGCATCGACGCGGTGGACCTCGCCATCAAGCTGCAGGAAATGACCGGCAAGCGCATCACGCCCGATGAATTCCGCAGCGTGCGCACCGTGAGCGATGTGATCACGGCGGTCGATCGCCTCCTCGCTGCCTGAAGATGTCCCTGCCGCGGCTCGGCGCGCGCCTGGCGCTCGCGCTTGCGTATCCCGTTGGCATCTATTGCGCGCTGCTCTGGTTCGAGCCGCGCATCGTCGCCGGCGCGCTGATCGTCATCCTGCTCGCGCGCCGGCGCGTCTACGCCCAGCGTTACTTCCGCGAGCTCTCCTGGGCCTCGCGCGCGATCCTCGCGGCGCTGCTCGCGCTGTTCGTCGGCGCGCTCTTCGAGAACGACGAGACGCTGTTGCGCCTCTATCCGGCGCTGCTGAGCGGCGCCTTCCTCCTGGTCTTCGGGCTCTCGCTCCTTAACCCGCCGACCGTCGTCGAGCGCCTCGCGCGGCTGCGCAATCCCGACCTGTCACCCTCGGGCGTGCG
>DASQIG010000113.1:0-2585 GCA_035631735.1 Burkholderiales bacterium
GTAGGACGAGCCCTCAACCTCGACGACCTCGCTCTCGCTGTAGTAGGCGTTGAACGGGAACGGCCGCGTGATGCGGCTCTCGGGAAACTCGGGCGCGAGCCGATTCGGATTGAAGAGCCATTGCTGCACGCCATCGTTCCACCGCGACATGGCCGACAGCACGCGCTGCACGCTTTCGTCATCGGTGATGTTGCAGCCGGCGAGGAGCGACAGCGCGCCGAGCGACAGGCCGCGCTTGAGGAAGAGGCGGCGCTCGAGGTTGGCGATGGCCGGCGTGCGCAGCAGCTCGAATTTTCGGTTCACGAGGCCCTCCGGAATCGGCCGCTGAACATCGTCGGGAAAGTGCGCGGCACGAGGATCACCATGATGACGTGCACGAGCACGATGAAGGCGACGGCGGTCATGGCGAAGAAGTGCAGGTAGCGCGCGCCTTCGTAGTCGCCCATCCACGCGGCGAGCCAATAGAGTTGCACCGGCTTCCAGATCGCGAGGCCGGTGAGCACCATGATGACGAGCATCACGATGAGCGCGAGATAGGCCGCGCGCTGCGCAGCGTTGTAGACCGAAAGGTCTTCATGCGCGAGGTGCCCGCGCAGCGCCTGGCCGACGTCGTGGAGAACCGCGCGCGGCGAGATCGGCAGCAGCTTGCGCCGGAAATGGCCGGAGGCGATGCCGTAGACGAGATACACAAGTCCGTTGATCGCGAATAGCCACAGGCCGGCGAAATGCCATTGCAGCGCGCCCGCGAGCCAACCGCCGAGCGTGATCTGGGAAGGGAACTCGAAGCCGAAGAGCGGCGAAGCGTTGTAGATCGTCCACCCGCTCGTGATCATGATGAGGACGGCGAGCACGTTGAGCCAGTGGGTAATGCGTACGACCAGCGGATGGATCATGACCGATTGCATGGCTGCTCCCTTCGCGCGTTGGTCGCGGTGCTGACCGGGACCTTACACCCGGCGCCAAGTGGTGGCGGCGCCCTTGTCCTCCAGCACGATACCCCGGTCGAGCAGTTCCTGCCGGATGCGATCGGCCTCGGCGAAGTTCTTTTGCTCGCGCGCCCGGCGCCGGGCGGCGATGCGCTCCTCGATCCATTGCGCGGACACACCGGCAGGCGCGGACTGGAGGAACTCGCGCGGCTCGCGCTGCAACAGGCCGAGCACGCCGCCGAGCGCCTTGAGCTGGCCCGCGGCGCGCGGGTCGCCCTGGAATACGCGGTTGGCGAGCTGGTGCAGCTCGGCGAGCGCCTCGGGCGTGCCGAAGTCGTCGTTCATCGCGTCGCGGAAGCGCTGCGCGTGGGGCTCGTTCCAGTCGACCGGCGCAGGCGCCGCCGGGTGCTCGTGCAGCGCGGTGTAGAGGCGCGTGAGCGATTGCTTGGCCTCTTCCAGGTTCGCCTCCGTGTAGTTTAGCGGGCTGCGGTAGTGCGAGCGCAGGAGAAAGAAGCGCACCACCTCGGGGTCGTAGCGCTTGAGCACATCGCGCACGACGAAGAAATTGCCGAGCGACTTCGACATCTTCTCGTCGTCCACCCGCAGGAAGCCGTTGTGCAGCCAGTATTTGACGAACGGCTTGCCGGTCGCGCCCTCCGACTGCGCGATCTCGTTCTCGTGATGCGGGAACTGCAGGTCCATGCCGCCGCCGTGGATGTCGAACTGCTCACCGAGCAGCGCGCAGCCCATCGCCGAGCACTCGATGTGCCAGCCGGGACGGCCGTCGCCCCACGGCGAGGGCCACTTCGGCTCGTCGGGCTTGGCGCGCTTCCAGAGCACGAAGTCGAGCGGGTCCTCCTTGCTGGCATCCACTTCGACGCGCTCGCCGGCACGCAGCTCATCCAGCGACTTGCACGAGAGCTTGCCGTAGCCGGGGAACCGTCGCACCGCGAAGTTGACGTCGCCGGAGGCCGAGCGGTAGGCGAGATGTTTTTCTTCCAGGCGGCGAATCAGCGCCTGCATTTCGGGCACGTACTGCGTGGCGCGCGGCTCATGGTCGGGCTTCTCGATGCCGAGCGCGGCGGCGTCCTCATCCATGGCGCGAATGAAGCGCTCGGTCAGCGCCTCGACCGGCTCGTGGTTTTCCGCCGCCCGGCGGATGATCTTGTCGTCGATATCGGTGATGTTTCGCACATACGTGACGCGATAGCCGCTCGCGCGCAGCCAGCGGCGCACCATGTCGAAGACCACCATGAAGCGAGCGTGCCCGAGATGCAGGTAGTCGTAGACCGTGACGCCGCAGACGTACATTCGCACCTCCGGCGGTCGCAGGGGGACGAACGGCTGCTTTTGACGCCCCAGGCTGTTGTAGATCTTCAGCGTTTCGATTGTGGACCGGCGCGCGTTAGTCTAGAATCAAGACTCTTTCGTAGGGCCTTGAAAATATAACACAATGCAGAATCTCATCGCCCCGCGCGAGTGGCTGCGTGGCAGCGCCATCCTAGCGTTTGCGTTCATTCTCGCCGGAGCCGCTGTCGCGCGTGCTGACGATCTGCAAGACGCGCAGCAGCTCTTCAAAGCCGGCCAAGCACAGCAGGCGCTCGAGCGCGTGAATCGCGCGCTCGCCGCTAATCCGCGCGAGCCGCAGGCGCGCTTCCT
>DASQIG010000114.1:0-2383 GCA_035631735.1 Burkholderiales bacterium
CACGCTCGACGCGATAGTTAGCCCACTGTTCGACGCGCTGCGCTTCGTCGCGCCGATCGCCTGGGTGCCGTTCGCGGCGCTGTGGTTCGGCACCGGGATCGGCGGGCCGGTGCTGATCATCTTCTCGGGCGCCTTCCCGCCATGCCTGATCAACGCCTATCGCGGCGCGAAGTTCGTCGAGCCGCGCTACATCGAGGCGGCGCGCATGATGGGCGCCTCCCATTTGCGGATGGTCATCGAAGTGCTGCTGCCCGCTTCCGTCCCATCGATCGTCGCCGGCCTGCGCGTCAGCGCCGGGCTCGGGTGGCAGTCGCTGATCGGCGCCGAGCTGATCGTCGCCTCGAGCGGCATCGGCTATCTGATGGTCAAGGGGCAGAGCAATATCAGCACATCGATCGTCATGAGCGGCATGATCGCCATCGGCATCGTCGGCGTCGCGATCGACGCGCTGCTGCGCGCGCTGCAGGCGCGCATCGAGCGCCACCGGCGCTAATTCTGTACTTAGTACGTAATATTTCTCAGTCGGCGGAGATGCCGACGTCCTTCACCACTCTTGCCCACTTCGCGATCTCGGCGTGCGCAAAGGCGCGGAACTCGGCGGGCGTGCCGGGCGCAGGCTCGATGCCGGCGCCGGTGAGCCGCTGCGTCGTCTCGGGGCTCGCCACTGCCTGGTTCAGATCGGCGTTGATCTTCGCCACCAGAGGCGCCGGCATGCCGCCCGGCCCGCAGATGCCGTACCACACGGTGACTTCGTAGCCCGGCAGCGTTTCGGCGATCGTCGGCAGGTCGGGAAAACGCGGCGAGCGCCTGGCAGTGGAGACGGCGAGCGCACGCGTGCGGCCCGTCGTGATGTACGCCACCTGCTCCGGCATGTTGGTGATCACGAGCTGGATCTGGCCCGCCGCCAGGTCGGCCGAGGAGGCCGCGCCGCCCCGGTACGGCACGTGCACGATGTCGACGCCGGCCATCGACTTGAAGAGCTCGACGCCGAGATGCGGCGACGTGCCCACCCCGGAGGAGCCGTAGCTCAGTTTCCCCGGATTGGCTTTCGCATACGCGATGAGCTCGGCCACCGTGGTCGCCGGCACCGACGGATGCACGGCCATCACGTTCGGCGTGACGCCGATCATACCTATATAGGTGACGTCCTTCAGCGCGTCGTAGCCGAGCTTGCGGTGATAGAAGGCAGGCCCGATACCGTGCGAGCCGACGTTGCACAGGACAAGCGTGTAGCCGTCCGGCGGCGCCTTTGCCGTCGCCTCCGCGCCAATCGTGCCCCCGGCGCCCACCTTGTTCTCGATGACGATCGGCGTGGCCCAGATCTCCGCGAGCTTCGCGGTCGTGATGCGCGCCGTCTGGTCGACACCGCCGCCGGGAGGGAAGCCGACGTAGAGCTTCGGCGGCTTCGACGGGAACGTTTGCGCCTGCGCGGCGAAAACGACGGCAAGCGCGGCGAGCGCAGGAACTCGCATGGGTACCCTCCTCTCGGAGGCGTTATAGCACTACTCGAGCGTTCGCTTGACCCAGTTTTCCGTCTTGTCGACGGTACGCTCGACCGCCTTGCCGGCGCGGTTGCCGGTGCGCTCGGCCCAGTCGCCGGTGCGCTTCACCGTGCGCTCGACGCCCTTCGCGGTCTTGGTCGCCGCGCGCTCGATCTTGTTCGGCTTCTGCGCCTCGCCTTGCTCGGCGCCCGCGGCGAGCGCCGCCGGGAAGCAGAGAAGGCACGCAAGGACGCGGGCGAGGTGCATGGCAGCGTGAGCATAGCCTAGCCGGCGCATGAGCCACGGCGGAGGATTTCTCATATGCTGCGCGTCCGATGATCGATACGCATGCCCACGTGATCTCCACCGACGAGCGCCGCTACCCGCGCGCGCCGCTCGGCGGCAAGCAGTCCGACTGGTCGCGCGACCGGCCGGTAAGCGCCGACGAGATGCTCGCCGCCATGGACGCCGCGGGCATCGGGAAGACGGTGCTGGTGCAGGCCTCGACCTGCTACGGGCACGACAACTCCCACCTCGCCGACGCCGTCGCGGCGCAGCCGAGGCGCTTCGTCGGCGTCTTCTCCGTAGACATGCTCGCACCCGACGCGCCGGAGCGCATGCGCCACTGGATGGCGCGCGGCCTCAGCGGCCTGCGCGTCTTCATCGCCGGCCATACGACGGCGCAGGACGCGCGGCTCGATGATCCGCGCTCCTATGCCGCCTGGGAGTGCGCGGTGGGGGCGGGGCTTCCCATCTGCGTGCAGCTGCGGGCGCCGGCGCTCAGCCAGCTGCAAAGCATGCTGGAGCGCTTTCCCAAGGCGCGGGTGCTGCTCGATCACATGGCGCGGCCGGTCGTGGACGACGCAGAGCCGCTCTTCGCGCTGGCGAAATATGAAAACCTC
>DASQIG010000115.1:0-4484 GCA_035631735.1 Burkholderiales bacterium
CCGCTTCAGCGCCAATGGCGAGACCGTCGTGCGGCTCGAAGAGCGCCTCGGCTACGCGCACAAAGGCACCGAGGCGCTGATCGCCGGCGCGCCGCTCGAGCGCGCGGCGCGCCTCGCCGGCCGCGTGTCGGGCGACAGCACGGTCGCCTACGCGCTCGCCTTCGCGCGCGCCGTGGAAGGGGCGAGCGGCGTGGAAGCGCCGCCGCGTGCGGTGTGGCTGCGCGCCCTGATGGCGGAGCTCGAGCGGCTCGCCAACCACTGCGGCGACATCGGCGCGGTGTGCAACGATGCCTCCTTCGTCATGCTGCACGCCCAGTTCGGCTGGCTGCGCGAGCAGGTGCTGCGCACGGCCGCGCGATGCTTCGGGCATCGCCTGATGATGGACTGCATCGTCCCCGGCGGCGTGCGCAGCGATCTCGCCGCCGACGGTCCGCGCGCGTTGCGCGTGCTCGCCGCGCTGGTGCGCAGCCGGTTCCCGGAGCTGGTGGAGGTCTACGACAACACCGAGTCGCTCAAGGACCGCACGGTCGGCACCGGCATCCTGACGCCAGCACTGGCCGCGCAGTTCGCCGCCGGCGGCTACGTCGGGCGCGCATCCGGACGTGCCTTCGACGCGCGCCGCACGCCGGGCTACGCGCCCTACGGTGAGCTCGAGTTCGACGTACCCGTGGTGCAGGCGGGCGACGTCAACGCCCGCGTCTGGATCCGGGTCCTCGAGGTCGGGCAGAGCGTCGCGCTCATCGAGCAGCTGCTGGCCGCGTTGCCCGCCGGATCTATCGACGCGCAAGCGCGACCCAGTGCCGGCGAAGGCATGGCGCTGGTCGAGGGCTTCCGCGGCGACATCTTCGTGTGGGTGCGCATGAACGCTGATGGCCGCGTCGATCGCTGCCATCTGCGCGACCCGTCGTGGTTCCAGTGGCCGCTGCTCGAGGCGGCGATCGAAGGCAACATCGTCGCCGACTTCCCGCTCTGCAACAAGTCGTTCAACTGCTCGTACTCGGGGCACGATCTCTAGATGCGCACGCTGCTGCTCAAACGCCTGGTGCAGGGACCGCTTACCGAGCCAGCGCCGCCGCCAGACGACGTTGCGCTGGCGGAGCTCGCCGCGCGAGTCGATCGCGCCGCGCGGCGCCGCCTCGGCCGCTCGCTCTCGATACGCGAGGTCGATGCGGGGTCGTGCAACGGCTGCGAGCTCGAGATCCATGCGCTGAACAACATCGTTTATGACCTCGAGCGCTTCGGCCTGCGCTTCGTCGCCTCGCCGCGCCATGCCGACGTGCTGCTCGTGACGGGGCCCGTGACGCGCAACATGCGCGAGGCGCTCGAGCGCACCCACGCCGCGACGCCGGATCCGAAATGGGTCGTGGCGGTTGGCGATTGCGCGCGCGACGGCGGGCTGTTCGCGCCGAGCCCGGCGTGCGTCGGTGGCGTCTCCCAGGTCGTGCCGGTAGATGTGCACATCGCCGGCTGTCCACCGACGCCGCAGGCGCTGCTCGGGGGCCTGCTCGCGCTGCTCGAAGACGCTTGTAGATAAAACCGCTACAGCGCGTCGCGATTCCCTGATTCTGCAGGGGCGATTGACATAGTGTCGTTAGCACAGGACTAGAATCCACGCGGTGCCATCGACATCCGGCAGAAATCTCCACGTCGTCTCCGCGAGCAATGCGCAGGCGAGCGCCAAGCGGCTGCGGCTGCGCGTGCTGATCGCGGACGACGATCGCGACACGGCCACCATGCTGGCGATGGTGCTGCGCGATGAAGGTGACGAAGTCCACACGACGTTGCGCGGCGACGAAGTGCTCGAAGCCTGCCGGCTGTTGCGCCCGGATGTGGTGATCGTCGACATCAACATGCCGGGTATGAGCGGCTACGCGATCGCGCGCGAGCTGCGCGAGCGCCACGGCACGCTGGCGCCGCTGCTCATCGCCATCTCGGGCGTCTGGACGCGCACCTCCGATCGCCTGGTGGGCACGGTGGTCGGCTTCGATCACTATCTGCTCAAGCCCTGCGAGCCGAAGGAAGTGCTGCGGCTGATGGAGCCGCTGCGCAGCGGCAGCTCCGACGCCGACAGCGCGCCATAGGCCGAACCCTGCGCTAGGCGCGGCTCACTTCTTCTCGGACTTCGGCGCGCTGCCGCCGATCGCGGCCGGCAGGTTCTTCTGCGCGAGGCGCTTGATCAGGCCGTCGATGCCTTCCTGCTTGACGATCGCATCGAACTCCGAGCGGTAGGTCATCACCAGGCTCACGCCCTCGACCGTGATGTCGTAGACCTTCCAGGTGTCGCCGGTCCTGTGCATGGTGAAGTCGATCGGCAGCGGCTGGCCGCCGGCGCGGATGAACTGCGTGCGCACCACCGTTTCTTCCGGATCCTGCTTGCCGCGCGGGGGCAGCACCTTGAGCGTCTGGCCCTGGTAGGCCGAGATCGCGTTCGAGTAGGTGCGCACCAGCATGTTGCGAAACTCGGTCACCAGGCGCTGCCGCTGCTCGGGCGTCGCCTCGCGCCACGCGCGGCCCACCGCGAGGCGCGTCGCCTGCTCGAAGTCGACGTAGGGCAGCACCTTCTCTTCGGCGAGCTTCAGCGCCTTCTGCTTGTCGCCCGCGGCGAGCTGCTTGTCGCTCTTGATCGCGGCCAGCACCTCGTCGGTGATCTTTTGCACCAGCTGCGCCGGCGCGAGGCTCTGCGCCCGGACGCCCCCTGCAAGAGCAAGCGCTGCAAACAGCGCGAGAACCCTGCTCATGCGGTCGCCTTCTCCTTGTGGCCTGAGCCTTTGAACATGCCCGGCTCGAGCGAGTGACGCTCGAGGAGGCGGTAGAACTCCGTGCGGTTGCGGCCGGCGAGGCGGGCCGCCTTGGTGACGTTGCCGCCGGTGATCTTCAGGATGCGCACCAGGTAGTCGCGCTCGAACGCCTTGCGCGCTTCGTCGAGCGGCGTGAGCGCGGTGTCGGCGACATCCAGTGCCTGACGCACCAGAGACTCGGGGATCACCTCGGTGGCGGCAAGCGCGACCGCCTGCTCTACGACGTTCAGCAGCTGACGCACGTTGCCTGGCCATGGTGCGGAGACCAGCACTTCCATGGCCTCCGGCGAAAACTGCAGGCGTCCGCGCCGATAGCGCTCCGCCAGCCTGGTGAGCGCGTGGTTGGCGATCAGCGGGATGTCCTCGCGCCGCTCGGCGAGCGACGGGATGTAGAGCTTCACCACATTCAGCCGGTAGTACAGGTCCTCGCGGAACTCGCCGGTGGCGATGCGCTCCTCGAGCTTGCGGTGCGTAGCCGAGATGATGCGCACGTCGATGTCGTGCGACTCGGGCGAGCCGACCGGCCGGATCTTGCGCTCTTCCAGCGCGCGCAGCAGCTTGACCTGCAGCGAGAGCGGCATGTCGCCCACCTCGTCCAGGAACAGCGTACCGCCGGTGGCGGCCTGGAACAGGCCGCGCCGATCGGCAACCGCGCCGGTGAACGAGCCTTTCTTGTGGCCGAACAGCTCCGATTCGAGCAGGCCCTCGGGGATCGCGCCGCAGTTGACGGCGACGAACGGCGCTTGGCGCCTGCTGCCGGCCTTGTGGATCGCGCGCGCCAGCAGTTCCTTTCCGGTGCCGCTCTGGCCGAAGATGCAGACGCTCGCATCCGACGCCGCCACGCGGCGCGCCTGCGCCAGGAGATCTTCCATCACCGAAGAGCGGGTCATGATTTCCGCCCTCCAGCTTTCGCGCTCGCCGGCCGGCGGCGAAGAGAGCCGCATGGCTTCCGCGACCGTGTCGAGCAGCACCTTCGGCTCGAAGGGTTTCGTCAAAAACGAAAAGACCCCGCGGCGCGTGGCGCTGACCGCTTCCGGGATCGTGCCGTGCGCGGTCAGGATGACCACCGGCAGCGAGGGCGAGTCGCGGTGGATGGCGTCGAACAGCGCCATGCCGTCCATGCCGTGCATGCGCAGGTCGGTGATCACCGTCTGCGGCCGCGCGACGGCGAGGCTGGCGAGCGCCGCCTCGCCCGATTCGACCGCCGTGACCTCGTAGCCCGCGGCCGAGAGCCGCATGGCGATCAGCTGTAGCAGGTCCTTGTCGTCATCGACCAGCAGGACCTTCGGATTCTCATCGCTCATTTGTTCCTCGGTTCCCCTTCAGCTACGCAGCGTCGGCCAGCGCACGCGCCGAACGGCGCGGCAGCGTGACGCGGAAGTGACCGCCCGCCGCGCCGCCGACCACCGCGATCTGCCCGCCGTGCGCTTCGACGAATTCGCGCGCAATCGCGAGCCCCAGGCCCGAGCCCTTGACGCGGCCGCCCTCGGCGGCCTTGCTGCGACCGCGGAAGAACAGATTGAAGATCGACTCGCGCTCCTCCGCCGGCACGCCGGGGCCGGTGTCCACCACCTCGATCACCGCTTCGCCGCCGGCGGCGCGCGCGCGCACCGCGATCGTGCCGCCCGGCGGCGTGAACTTCACCGCGTTCGAGATCAGATTATCCACGATCGAGCGCAGCTTCTG
>DASQIG010000116.1:0-5173 GCA_035631735.1 Burkholderiales bacterium
CCCGGCGCGGGGCGAGAAATGCGCCCGCCGACGCCATCGCGTAAAAGCTGCCGGCCGCGGAAAAGACACCGCGCTGCAGGCCGCTCTCGAGCGGCGTCGCGGGCAACGCCATCGACGGCGCCGCGAGCAGCGCGAAAACGATAAGCGAACGGTTCCAGAGCGTACACAACGCAAGCCCATCCTAGCCGCCGCCCGCGAGCGATCAATAGCTCTTAGGTGCTAACGCGCCTGGGCAGGAAACGATGTCAGAGGAAGAAGCAGCGCGAGCACGAAGTTCGGGTCGTAGGGCTTCGTGAGAAAGTGGTTGCAGATTGCCATCTTTTCGGGCGACTGCCTGTACTTCGCGCTGATCGCGATGATGAACGGCCGGCTCGCGTCGCCGCTCGCCTTGCGGATCTGGCGCGCGACCTCCCAGCCGCTGACGCCGCCCGGCATGGCGATGTCGAGCAGCACGGCCTCGGGCTGGAACTCGCGCGCGACCGCGAGGGCCTGCTCGCCGTCGTACGCCGAGCGCACCTCGTGCCCCTCGTCGCGCAGCACCGCCGACAGCGTGGTCACCGAGTCGGGGTTGTCGTCGACGACGAGAATGCGCAGCTTACGCCGCGTGAGCGTCTGCGCCTTTGGCGCTTGCTGGGGCAACCGCTTTCCTCCTCCGAACTAGGCCTGCGGATTCTAGCACCGCGTTTTTATCACCTTGTCGTGGGAGGTAGCGACGCCAAGAGTACGCGCAACTCCGCCACCGTATAGGGCTTCGTCAGGTAGTGGTTGAAGCCGGAGAGGCGCCCCATCTCGCGCGCCGCGGGCTGCGTCCAGGCGGTGATCGCGATCAACGCGGGACACGAGCGGCCGAGGCGCAACCGCAGCTCGCGCGCGATCTCGAAGCCGGTCGCCCCCGGCATGCCGATATCGAGCAGCACCGCATCGGGCTCGCGGCTGCGCACCAGGCTCAGCACGCCGCCGCCGCCGTAGGCCTCGAAGACCTCGTGCCCGTCCTGCTTCAGGAGCGCCGAAAGAGTGAGCACGGCGTCGCGATCATCGTCGACGACGAGGATGCGCAGCGGGCGCTTCGGCGGCGGATGGTCCCTGGCCTCGCCAGGTTCGGTGGGCTCGCGAGGTGCCATCGCTTTTATGTAACAGAACACAAAAGAACCTGCCACCCCCTGACTCTTACGAGCTAATGCAGCCCTTTGCCGCGGCGCACCCTGAGGTTCAGCATCTCGACGAGCACCGAGAACGCCATCGCGAAATAGACGTAGCCCTTGGGCACGTGCACGCCGAGGCCGTCAGCCACCAGCACGAGCCCGATCATCAGCAGGAAGGCGAGCGCCAGCATCTTGATCGTCGGGCGCGCGGAGATGAAGCGGCCGATCGGGCCGGCGAAGGCCATCATCAGCGCCACCGAGGCGATCACCGCTGCCGTCATGATGCGCAGGTCATCGACCATGCCGACCGCGGTGATGATCGAGTCGAGCGAGAACACGATGTCGACGAGCACGATCTGCGCGAGGATCGCTGCCGCCGCCGCGCGCACTGCCGCCGCGGTATGCGTCTCGCCGGCCTGCGCCAGCTCGTGGATCTCGGTCGTGCTTTTGTAGATCAGGAACAGCCCTCCCGCGATCAGCACCAGGTCGCGACCGGAAAAGCCATGCCCGAAGATGTTGAACAGCGGTGCCGTGAGCCCGACCAGCCAGGCGAGGATCGCGAGCAGCGCGAGCCGCATCACCATGGCGAGCAGCAGCCCGAGCCGGCGGATGCGCTCGCGCCGCGCCTCGGGCAGCTTGTCCGCGAGGATCGAGATGAAGACGATGTTGTCGATGCCGAGCACCACCTCGAGCGCCACCAGCGTGACGAACGCGAGCCAGGCCTCGGGATCGCTCAGCAATGCCATCGGTTCTCCGCAAGGGTGCGAGCTGCTATCTTAGTTCCAGGGCTAAACGCTACTTCGTGCGCGCGGCCGACGTGCCGCCCTACCATCCGGCGAACCATACCGGCACGACCAACCGGCGACTGATCGGCCCCGACACGGTCGGCGCCAAAAACATAGAGGTGGTGCTCGGCGTCATCGAGCGCGGCGCAGGCGCGGCGCCGCACGCGCATCCCGGCACGGAGCAGGTCTGCTACCTCCTCGAAGGCACCGCGGTCGCGGAGATCGGCGGCGAGCGCTGCGAGCTCAAGCCCGGCGACAGCTGCTATTTCCCGGCCGGCGTGATGCACAAGTTCACCGCGACGAGCGCGCAGCCGGTGAAGGTGCTTGTCATCTACAGCCCGCCCTACGGCGAATCACCGGAGCGTGTCGTGCGCGCATGAGAGCCGCCGAGCGCGCCATCGCCGCGACAGAGATTGCGACAGAGTGACTGCCGCGACGCAACCTCGCGCGGCCTGACACGATTCTTGCGGCGTTACCCACAGGAATGTGTGGATAAGCCTGTGGATGATTTCAAAAAACGATGTGATGTCAGCGCACAGTGCTCACCGCCGATCTGATGAATGAATGAGCATGCGGGCCGAAAATAAATCGCGACGCCGCGTTCGCGTGCGAGACAGTATGATGACGGCCCGTCCGGGGGGGATGGGCGATTTTCAGCAAACCTGCATGAACGTCTTATTCGTCTGCGCAGACAACAGCGCGCTCAGCCTGATGGCCGAGTCGATTCTCGCCACGGTCGGCGACGGGCGCTTTCGCGCCTACAGCGCCGGCAACGCGCCGGCGAAGGCGGCGAGCCGCCGGGTGATCGATTTCCTCGCGTGCCATCACATGCACACCACCGGCCTGCATCCCAAGGCGCTCCCGGCGCTGCGCCGCGAGGCGCCGCCGATGGATTTCATCATCACGCTCTGCGACGCCGCGGCTGGGGAGAGCTTCGCCGGCTGGCCGGGTGCGCCGTTCGTCGCGCACTGGAACGTCCACGAGGAAGACGACGATCCGGCGTCCGAAGCGACACAGCGCGAGGTGTTCTGGACGCTGTGGCGGCGGATCAAGATCTTCGCCAGCTTGCCGCAGGGCACGCTCAACCGGCGCGCGCTCGAGCGGCGCGCCGTCACGCTCGAAGCGAGTTATCTCTAGGAATCCCCGGTTGCTGCCGCCGGAGTGACGCCTAGCCGAAGCGGCCGGTGATGTAGTCCTCGGTCTGCTTGCTCTGCGGCTTGATGAAGATCGTGTCGGTATCGCCGTACTCGATCAGCTGGCCGAGGTACATGTACGCGGTGTAGTCGGACACGCGCGCGGCCTGCTGCATGTTGTGCGTCACGAGCACCACGGTGTAATCGTTCTTCAGTTCGGTGATCAGCTCCTCGATCCTCGCCGTCGAGATCGGGTCGAGCGCGGAGCACGGCTCATCGAGCAGCAGCACTTCGGGCTTGATCGCGATGCAGCGCGCGATGCAAAGGCGCTGCTGCTGGCCGCCGGAAAGGCTGTTGCCGCTCTGGTCGAGCTTGGCGCGCACTTCCGGCCAAATCGCCGCGCGCGTCAGCGCCCACTCGACGCGCTCGTCCATCTGGCGCTTCGACAGGCGCTCGAACAGGCGCACGCCGAACGCGATGTTGTCGTAGATCGACATCGGGAACGGCGTCGGCTTCTGGAATACCATGCCGATCTTGGCGCGGATCAGCGGCAGGTCGCGCGCCACCGCGACGATGTTGGTGCTGTCGAGCAGCACCTCGCCCTCGGCGCGCTGGTCGGGATAGAGCGAGTACATGCGGTTGAAGGTGCGCAGCAGCGTCGACTTGCCGCAGCCCGACGGGCCGATGAACGCGGTCACGCGGTTCTCCGGGATGTCGAGCGTGACGGCGTGCAGCGCCTGGTAATCGCCGTAGTAGAAGTTGAGATTGCGCACCCGCAGCTTCGCCGGCAGCTCGGCGGCGGCCGGGGCGGGCTCGCCACCGCGCACCGCGGTGCGGATCAGGGGACGTCCGGTTGCGCTGTCGAGCGCTGCCATGGGTCAATCCTTCTTCGCAAAGAGCACGCGCGCCACGATGTTCAGGCCGAGCACGGCGAGGGTGATGAGGGCGGCGCCGCCCCACGCCAGCCGGTGCCAGTCGGCGTAGGGGCTCATCGCGAACTGGAAGATGACGGTGGGCAGGTTCGACATCGGCCGGTTGAGATCGAGCGACCAGAACTGGTTGTTGAGCGCGGTGAAGAGCAAAGGCGCCGTCTCGCCGCTGATGCGCGCCAGCGCGAGCAGGATGCCGGTGAGTATCCCGGTGCGCGCAGCGCGGTAGCTGACGAGCACGATCATCTTCCAGGTCGGGCAGCCAAGCGCCACGGCGGCTTCGCGCAAGCTGTTCGGCACGAGCTTCAGCATGTCGTCGGTAGTCCGCACCACGACCGGAATGACGATCAGCGCGAGCGCGATCGCGCCCGCCCAGCCGGAGAAATGCCTGGCGCGCGCCACGTACACCGTGTAGACGAACAACCCGATCACAATAGAAGGCGCGGAGAGCAGCACGTCGTTGAGGAAGCGCGTCGCCGAGGCGAGCCAGCTCTTCTTGCCATACTCGGCGAGATAGGTGCCGGCGAGTATCCCGACCGGCGTGCCGATCAATGTTGCCGCCGTGAGCAGCAGCAGGCTGCCGGCAATGGCGTTCGCGAGGCCGCCGTCCTCGCCGGGCGGCGGCGTCATCTGGTAGTAAAGCTGCGCGCGCAGCAGCGCCGCTCCGCCCTCATAAAAGAGCGTGCCGAGGATCCATATCAGCCAGAACAGCCCGAAGGCGAGCGCCAGGCACGAGATGAACAGCAGCACCACGTTTTGCCGCTTGCGCGCACGGTACAAAGGATTTAACTGCGGCGGGTTCACGTCGTGGTTCCTTCATGGCGCGCGAGGCGCATGAGCAGCAGCTTGGAGAACGCGAGCACGATGGTCGTGATCAGGAAAAGCAGCAGGCCGAGCTCGATGAGCGCGGAGAAATAAAGGTCGCCCACCGCCTCGGTGAACTCGTTGGCGAGCGCCGAGGCGATGCTGTTGCCGGGCGCCATCAGCGAAGTGGCGAGCTGGTGCGCGTTGCCGATGACGAACGTGACGGCCATCGTCTCGCCGAGGGCGCGGCCGAGGCCGAGCATGATGCCGCCGATCACCCCCACCTTGGTGTAGGGCAGCACGACGCGCCACATCACCTCCCAGGTCGTCGCGCCCAGGGCGTAGGCCGACTCCTTGAGCAGCGGCGGCACCAGCTCGAA
>DASQIG010000117.1:0-2430 GCA_035631735.1 Burkholderiales bacterium
CTACGAGAAGCAGCGCACCGTGCCGGACAGCTATCCGCTCACCCTCAATGCGCTGCTCTCCGGCTGCAACCAGAAGACCAGCCGCTCGCCGGTGATGGAGGCGACCGAGGCCGAAGTCCAGGCGAGCCTCGACAGCCTGAAAGGCGCCAACCTGGTGATCGAGACGAGCGGCGGCCGGGTGTCGCGCTACTCGCACAACTTCGAGCGCGTGTTCCAGGTGCCGTCGCAATCGGCCGCGCTGCTGACCGTGCTGATGCTGCGCGGTCCGCAGACGGCGGGCGAGCTGCGGATCAACGGCGAGCGGCTGCACAGCTTTGCCGACATCTCCGCGGTGGAAGGCTTTCTCGACGAATTGGCGGCCCGGCCGGCGGGGCCTTTGGTCGCGCAGCTGCCGCGCCTGCCGGGGGCGCGCGAGAACCGCTGGGCTCACCTGCTGGGCGGCCCGCCCGCGCCCGAAGCCGTCGAGGCGAGGCCCGCCGCCGACGTTTCGCTCGGGGAGCTCGCCGCGCTCAAGGCCAACGTCGGGCGCCTCGAGGGCGAGATCGCCGCGCTCAAGAGCCTGGTCGCTCGCCTGTGCAAGGAACTCGGCATCCAATGATGTACATTGGCTCATCTCCTGAGGAGGGGGAATCCATGAAATTCGCAATCCGGCTGGCGCTCGCCTGCGCCATGGTGCTCGCTTCCATCGCCACCTTTGCGCAGGAGCGCGTCCTGCGCATCGGGGTCGCGATGCCGATCTCGGGTCCGGGGTCGTACTTCGGCGTGATGGACAAGGAGGGCATCGAGCTCGCGCTGGAGCAGCTCAAGGGCGGCGTCAACGGCGTCAGGCTTGAGGTGCAGTACGAGGACTCGGCGTGCAGCCCGCTGCAGGCGACCAACGCGGTGAAGCGCATGCTCGACCAGTTCAAGCCGCACGTGGTGATCGGCGAGGAATGCTCCGACGCCTCGCTCGCCATCGCGCCGATCCTGAACGAGGCGAAGGTGGTGCAGCTCAACGTCGGCTCGGTGACCATGAAGCTCACCGAGTCGGGCTACAAGTACACCTTCCGCATCTTCCCGAATGCCGAGCAGCAGAGCCTGCCGCTCGCCAAGGTCGCCTACGCCAGCCTCGGCGCGCGCAGCGCGGTGATCCTGCACGAGAAGACCAATGCGGGGAACGACAACGCCGAGGGCTTCAAGAAGCCTTTCGAATCCATGGGCGGCAAGGTCCTCGCCACCATCGACTTCGGGCGCGACGTCAACGACTTCACCGCCATCGCGACGCGCATCGCCTCGCTCGGCAAAGTGGACGTCCTGCCAACCTTCGCGCTCGAGGGCCAGCAGGTGCGCCTCGCGCAGGCGCTGGCGCAGGCCGGCGTGGTGAAGGGCGGCGGCGGCAACGGGGTGCAGATCGGCTCGATCTGGCTGCCCTACGGCTACGACCAGAAAGCGGGGCAGGCGGCGCAAGGCTACGTGCGCATCGTGCAGTTCGATCCCACCGAGAAGCGCAGGATCGTGCAGGACTTCATCAAGGCGTTCCACGCGAAGTACGGCGCCGACAAAACGCCGACACACATCAACGCGCACGCCTACGATGCGATCCTGCTGATTGCGGAAGCGGTGCGCCGCGGCGCGACGGATTCGGAATCAGTCCGCGATCGCTTCTCCAGGTTCAGGAACGTGGAAGTAACCACCGGCTACATCACGTTCGACGGCAAGGGCCAGACCTCGGACCTCTCCGTCGTGCACTTCGTGCAGACGCAGAAGGACCTCTCCTGGAAGAGCCTGAGCTGGCAATAAGGTGAAGCTCATAACAGCAGGGTGAGCGCGACCCTCGTCGCTCAGCAGTCGCTGAACGGCGTATACCTCGGGTGCCTCTACGTGATGGTGGCGCTCGGGCTCACGCTCATCTACGGCGTGCTGAACCAGATCAATTTCGCGCACGCCGACTTCGTCACCGTCGGCGCGTTCACCGCTTTTTTCACTGCGACGCGCTTGGCCACCAAGGTGCTCGGGCTGCCCGATGCCGCCGGCTACCTGCTGTCGATCGTCGCGGCGCTCGGCATGGGCGCGCTTCTCGGCCTGGCGATCAACGCGGCGGTGTTCGCGCCGCTGCGCGAGCGAGGAGACGAGCTGCGGCCGCTGATTGCCACGATCGGCGTCTCGGTGCTGCTCGAGAACGCGCAGCTCGCGCTCTTCGGCCCCGTTCCGTACCAGTTCGACTCGCCGTTCGCGCGCGAGACGATCCGCTTCGGGCGCATCTTCTTCAGCGCGCAGAGCCTGCTCGTCGTGCTGGTCTCGGCCGCCGCGATCGCGGCTCTCTATAGCTTTCTGCGCTTCACCTTCCTCGGCAAGGCGCTGCGCGCCGTGGCGCAGGACCGGGAGACGGCAGGCTTGATGGGCATCAATCAGGGCCTGCTCATCGGGCTCACCATCGTGATCGCGTCCGCC
>DASQIG010000118.1:0-1688 GCA_035631735.1 Burkholderiales bacterium
TGAAAGAGGAGACGGGCTACCAGGCGATCCAGGGCACCAAGCCCCAGACGCTCGCCTATGGGCTCACCGATTCACCCGCCGGGCTCGCGGCGTGGATCGCCGAGAAATTCCGCACCTGGAGCGACGGCGGCATCTCGCGCGACGACCTGCTCGCCAACATCTCGCTCTACTGGTTCACTGGTGCGATCGGCTCGTCCTTCTGGCCCTACCACGCGCGGCTGCATCGCCCGTGGCCGTTCGAGACGGTGAGCGTGCCGGCCGGCTACGCCGAGTTCCCCAAGGAGATCCTGCGGCCGCCGCGCTCCCTGGCGGAGAACGCCTATACCGACATCCGCCGGTGGACGGTCATGCCGCGCGGCGGACACTTCGCGGCGCTGGAAGAGCCGCGCGCGCTCGCCGGCGAGATCAGCGCGTTTTTCAGCGCATTGCGCTGAACAGCAGCTCGAGCGCCGCGCGGGCGAAGCGCGCCATATTCGCCTCGCGATCACTGCTCCCGGTTTCGAGCGTCGTGACAAGCTCCACCCGACCGCTCACCGCAAGACAGGCGTGGCCCGGCGCGTCGCCATAGCGATTGCCGGTCGGGCCGCTCGCGCCGGTTTCGGCGAGGCCCCATGTCGCGCCGAGCTGCTCGCGCACGCGCCGTGCGACGAGCTGCGCGTAGGGCTCGCTTGCCGAGCGCAGGCCCGTCATCTCTTCGCGCGTGATGCCGAGCACGCGCTCGCGCGCCGCCGCCGTATAGATGATCTCGCCGCCGAGGTAATAGGCCGAGGCGCCGGGCACCGCGACGAGCGCGGCGTTGATCAGGCCGCCGGCGGAGGACTCAGCCACCGCGATGGTTTCGTTGCGCTCCTTGAGCCGAGCACCGACCTGTGCGGCGAGCGCTTGCAGCGATGCGATAGTCTGCACCGCGCAAGTATAGGATCAGAGATTCAGATCGCGCGGCGCGGATCCTGGCAGGTTTCAACGCCCACGGCGCCGTGCGCGCATATCAGCTCGGCGGCTTCCGCGGCTTCCTCCTCGTCTTGCGTGCGCACGCAGACGATCGCGCCGCCGCGGCGCACGCCCTCGGCGAAGGCGTGCGCGTCCTCGTCCGGCACGCCTCGGGCCACGAGCTGCGAAAGGAGCCCGCCGCTCATGTCGATGTCATCGCCGCTGAAGCCGGCGTCGTCGAGCGCGCGGATCACGCCGCGCGCCTGGCGCGCGTCCTTGAGCAACCCTACGATCACCATTGCCATGGCCCTCTCGTCCCGCAAGACCCGTTCCCGGTGTAGCCTTGGCTGCCGTGAGGCGTTGCCCTTGAAGCTGCACATCCGCGAAATCGACCACGTGGTACTGCGCGTCCGCGAGATGGAGCGGATGGTGCGCTTCTATGCGGAGGTCCTCGGCGCCGAGCTGGTCGCCTTCCGGCCGAAGTTCAACATGACGCACCTTCGTGCCGGCAGCGCGATGATCGACCTCGTGGCCGGCGATCCGGGCGGCGGGCGCAACATGGACCACTTCTGCCTGCGCATCGAGCCCTTCGACGAGGCCGGGATCGTCGCGCACCTCAAGGCACACGACGTGCCGGTGGGCGACATCCGCACGCGCTACGGCGCCGAAGGCAACGGGATCTCGATCTACCTCACCGATCCCGAGGGCAACCAGGTCGAGCTGAAAGGCCCGTCCGACGGCAAGCTGCCGCCGGATTA
>DASQIG010000119.1:0-2898 GCA_035631735.1 Burkholderiales bacterium
TTCGCCAGTCTGCACAACTCGGTCGGCCTCGCGTTCGTCGGCGCCGTGGTTGGGGAATACCTCGGCTCCTCGCGCGGCGTGGGCTACCTGATTCTCCAGGCCGAGGGCACGTTCGATATCAATGCGGTGTTCGCAGGCATCCTCGTGCTCACCGCGTTTGCGCTGCTTCTCGACTGGGGGGTGACGCTTGCCGAGCGGCGGCTGCTCGTCTGGCAGCCGCGCGGCGGCGAGACGGAGAAGATCTGATGCGCTGGGCGCCATGCGCGGCGCTGCTCATTTGCACCGCCGCGGCGGCGCAACCTTATCCCGCGCGTCCGGTGAAGCTCGTCGTGCCGTTTCCGCCGGGCTCGACGCCGGACATCGTCGGCCGCACGCTCGGCACGAAGCTCCAGGAAGCGCTTGGGCAGCCGTTCGTAGTCGAGAACCGCACCGGCGCCGGCGGCAACATCGGCACCGAGGCGGTCGCCAAGGCGCCGGCCGATGGCTACACGCTCCTCATCGGCATCAACGGGCCGATCGCGACGTACAGGTACCTCTACAAGTCGCTGCCGTACGACCCGGAGCGGGACTTCGCACCGATTTCGCTGCTCGCCACCGCGCCGCAGATGCTGGTCGTCGCGCCCGCGCTCGGCGTCGACAGCTTTCGCGGCTTCATCGACCACGCGCGCTCTCATCCCGGGCGCATCTCATACGCCTCGGTGGGCAGCGGCAGCGCTTCGCACCTCACCATGGAACTGCTGAAAAGCGAGGCGAAGCTCGACCTCGTGCATGTTCCTTACCGCGGCTTTCCGCCGGCCGTAACCGACATGCTCGCGGGGAACATCCAGGCGATGTTCGCGATCATTCCCGGCGTGCTGTCTCATGTGCGCTCGGGAAGGATGACGCCACTCGCGGTGACAGCGCTCAAGCGCAGCCCGCTTGCGCCCGAGGTGCCAAGCGTGGCCGAGCTCGGACTGCCTCAGCTCGAGTCGCTGGCGTGGATCGGCCTGCTCGCGCCGGCGGCGACGCCGCCCGAGCGGGTGGAGCGCCTGAGCGCGCAGAGCATGCGCGCCATGGCGGCACCCGAGGTGCGCGAGCTCCTTGGCCGGCAAGGATTCGACGTCGTGGCAGGCACGCCGGCGGAGTTCCAGCGCTGGATCCGCGCCGAGTCCGCCAAATGGGCGCGCGTCATCAAGGCGAGCGGCGCTACCGCCGACTAGACCGGGCCGCGCAACCCGATGGCCAGCAAACGTTCGTAATCGGCCGGATCGTTGTACACCTGCGCCGAGATGCGCGCCCAAAGCGCGCCTTCGATCGGCATGATGGCGACCGCGATGCGGTGCTCGCGCATCAGCAGGGACTGCAGCTGCGCCGCGCTTTCGCGCGTAGCCGCGCGTTGCCAGCGCCGCGGCAGCCGGATCGCCATCATGAAGCCGTGCAGGTCCGCCGGGCCGCCGAGCGGCTCGCCCCAGGCGCGCGCGATTTTCTCGGCAGCTGCGACGACCAGCCCGTGGCAATAGCGCCGCACGGCGTCAGCGCCCAGTTCTTGCAGGAAGCGGATGCCCGCGCCGGCGGCGAGCCAGGCGGAAAAGTCACGCGTGCCGGTCCAGTCGAATTCGGCGGTGAAGCCCGCGCCATAGGCATGCGAGATAGAAAGCGGATGGAGTTCCGGCTGCGCTTCCCGCCGGGACCATAGGAAGCCGCAGCCGCGCGCCGCGAAAAGCCACTTGTGACAGTTGCCGGCGTACCAGTGGGCGCCGAGCGCTGGCAGGTCGAGCTCGAGCTGTCCGGGCGCGTGAGCGCCATCGACCAGCACCGGCGCCCGGTGCGAGCGCGCTAGCGCGATGATCTCTGCCACAGGCCAGATGACGCCGGACGGCGACGAAATGTGGTCGACGATGACGAGGCGCGTGCGCGCACTGAGCAAAGGCGCGAGCGCATCGACGAGGTCGGCCGGATCGCGCAGCGGAACCGGAACACGCGGTTCCACCGCCTGCGCGCCAGTACGGTCGCAGACAAAGCGCACCGCCTGGCGCACGGCCCCGTAGCTCTGGCTGCTGAGCAATATCTGGTCGCCCCGCCCGAATACGAGCGAGCGAAGCACCGCGTTGATGGCGGCCGTCGCGTTCTCAATGAAAACAATATCGGCCGGCTCGGCATGGAGGAAACGGGCGAGTTCTGCTGCGGCCACGCGCAGCGCGCCCGGCAGCGCGTCGCGCAGAAAAGCGTCCGGATTCGCCTCCATGCGCGAGCGCCAGCGCTCGGCCTCAGCGAGTACCGCGACGGGCGGCGCCCCGAAGGAGCCATGATTGATGAAGTCAACCCCCGGTTCGAGCCGGAACTCGCGCCGCAGGCTCTGCCCGAAGCGGCTCATTGGACGAGTGTAGCGGCGCGCTGTCGGGAACTTCCCGAAGAAACGCCCTTT
This sequence comes from Burkholderiales bacterium, assembly GCA_035631735.1. Taxonomy (GTDB): domain Bacteria; phylum Pseudomonadota; class Gammaproteobacteria; order Burkholderiales; family SG8-39; genus SCGC-AG-212-J23. The sequence goes on from DASQIG010000119.1 coordinate 2,405, forward strand.
CGATCGCCGCGCCGCAGGTTTCCGGCGTCGGGTTTCATTGACACCTTCTTGCGCTGACCGATATAATCTTCGACTCTTCGGGCGCGGGGTGGAGCAGTCTGGCAGCTCGTCGGGCTCATAACCCGAAGGTCAGAGGTTCAAATCCTCTCCCCGCAACCAACGCTCTTTAAAAATTCGCAGCCGATAGGTGTGGGCGCTTGAGCTTTGAGCGCAACCGCAACGCAGGCTTCTTTGCTGCCGCGCGGCTCCAAGCATCAAGTGCTCACAAGAAGTAAACCTCGTTTACTTTGAGTGAAGCATCAGTAATCCGCCGGCGCAGTTGAAAGACTCGCACCGGCATCAGGTTCAAAATCAATTGAAGAGTTTGATCCTGGCTCAGATTGAACGCTGGCGGCATGCCTTACACATGCAAGTCGAGCGGCAGCGCGGGGGCAACCCTGGCGGCGAGCGGCGCACGGGTGAGTAATGCATCGGAACGTGTCCTCTTGTGGGGG
>DASQIG010000120.1:0-11029 GCA_035631735.1 Burkholderiales bacterium
CAACGGCCTGAAGGTCGTCATCGGCGGCAACACCCTCTACGGCGACGACATCCAGCTGATCCGGAAAATCATCGATCAGGAAAGCTTCGCGGAAGGAAAAGGCAAGCGCAGCGCCGCGAATGTTCTCGACGCCTACGTCGCGCGTGTTACCTCGGACGCCAAGCTCGCGCGCCCGATGCGCGTCGCGATCGACTGCGGCAACGGCGTCGCCGGCATGCTGGCGCCGAAGCTGTATCGCGCGCTCGGCTGCGAGGTCGATGGGCGCTTCCCGAACCACCATCCGGACCCGGCGCAGCCGAAGAACCTGGTCGAGCTGATCGACACGGTGAAGAAGGGCCGCGAGGAGCTCGGCCTCGCCTTCGACGGCGACGGCGACCGGCTCGGCGTGGTCACCAAGGACGGGGAAATCATCTACGCCGATCGGCAGCTGATGCTGCTCGCGAAGGACGTGCTGTCGCGCAATCCCGGCGCCACCATCATTTACGACGTGAAGAGCACGCGGCTGCTCGCGCCCTGGATCGAGCGCCACGGCGGCCGGCCGCTCATCTGGAAGACCGGCCACTCGCTGATCAAGGCGAAGCTCAAGGAGACCGGCGCACTGCTCGCGGGCGAGATGTCGGGCCACACCTTCTTCAAGGAGCGCTGGTACGGCTTCGACGACGCGCTCTACGGCGGCGCGCGGCTGCTGGAGGTGCTGGCGCGCGAGCGCGATCCGAGCGCGGTGCTGAAAAGCCTGCCGAACGCGCCCTCGACGCCGGAACTGCACTGGGCGCTGGCCGAGGGCGAGCCGCATGCGCTGGTGGCGAAGCTGCAGGCCGCGAAGCCCTTCCCAGGGGCGCTGCGCGTGCTTACGATTGACGGCGTGCGCGCCGAATATGCCGACGGCTTCGGCCTCGCCCGGGCTTCGAATACGACGCCCGTGATCGTGATCCGCTTCGAGGCCGACGACCACGCGGCGCTCGAGCGCATCAAGAACGAATTCCGTCGCGCGCTTCAACCCCTCAAGCCCAATGCGCCCCTTCCTTATTAGCCTGCTTTTCCTGCTGAGCACACCGACCCTGGCCGCCTGCCCGCCGCTCCTCGACCGCAAGATGCAGACGCTGGATGAGCGCACGCAGTCGCTGTGCGATTACGCGGGCAAGGTGCTGCTCGTCGTCAACACCGCGAGCCAATGCGGCTTCACGCCGCAGTACGAGGGGCTCGAGGCGCTCTACCGCAAGTACAAGGCGCGCGGGCTGGTGGTGCTCGGCTTCCCGATGAACGACTTCGGCGGCCAGGAGCCAGGCTCGAACAAGGAGATCTCGACCTTCTGCGTGAATGAGTACGCGATCGATTTCCCGATGTTCGCGAAGACCGGGCTGAAGACCAACCCGCTCTACGCCGATCTGCTGCGCGCGACCGGCCAGGCGCCGCGCTGGAACTTCCACAAGTACCTGGTGGACCGCAGCGGCGAGCGCGTGCAGAGCTACGGCACGCGCGTCGAGCCGAGCGATGCCAAGTTCGTCAACGCGATTGAACGACTACTCGAGGAAGCCCAGTGAGACTGCTCATCGCCACGGCACCTGCCTCAAGGGCTGACTGCGGGGTTGAGGCGGCGCGCGAAGCTCTCGAGCGCCTGCGGCGCGCTCTTCTCGCCGCGCCACACCGCTTCCAGCTCGCTTTCGATCAGCTCGCGCTCGCGCCGCGCCTGCGCGGCGCGAGCGGCGAGGAACGCGAGGAAATTGGTTACGCCCACCGACTGGCGCTCGACCCACACCGCCGGTGCAGCCGCGGGAAGCGCGCGAGCTGCGGCATTGGCCTCGTCGTAGTCGGGCAGCGGCGCGACGCCGAGCTCGAAATGCGCGCGCTTCGCAAGCTCGCGCGCGCTGTCCGATGAGGAGGTGATCACGGCGCATTCGCCGGCCGCGAAGCGCGCCTCAGCCTCGTTGGCGCGGCCGGCGTAGCTGAAGAGCCCGGCCTTCTCCCACGAGGCGAGCAGCGAGCTCCAGCGCACCATCACCTCGGGGCTCAGCAGGCCGCCCGTATTGTCGAGCATCACCCACGCCGGCCACGCCGTGGTGTAAGCGCACGCATAGCCGGCCCCGGCGAGCGCGCCGAGCACCGGCGCCATGTCGTACCAGGTGGTGGGTGGATCCAGATGGGCGCGGCGAAAGGCGTCGCGGTTGTAGTAGAGGACCGGCCGCGCCGTATTGAGCGGCAGCGGCAGGCGCACGAGCCGCCTGCCCGCCGCCGCGCCGAGCGCCTCCAGGCGGACGCGGAATTCTTGCTGCTGTGCGTTGTACTCGGCCGCATGGTGCGCAAGCTGCGTCGCCATGGCGGCATCCAGCATGTGCCAGACGCGCACTTCCTCGGTCGCTTGCGCCGCGCTGCACAGTGCAAATGAGAGCGCCAGGGTTCTTATCACGGCGGCGGCGAGTATATATAGTCGCGGGCACATGGCGCTGATACACGACCTTTCGGCGCGCGAGCTCGCCGCCGCGTACGCGCGGCGCGAGCTATCACCGGTCGAGGTGACGCGGGCGCAGCTCGAGCGCATCGCAGCCTGGGAGCCGCGCGTCAACGCCATGTACCGCGTGAGCGCGGACCCGGCACTCGACCAGGCGCGCGCCTCCGAAGCGCGCTGGCGCGCGCGCGAGCCGCGCTCGGCGCTCGACGGCGTGCCGATCACTCTCAAGGAGAACATCTACACGCGCGGCGAACCGGCGCCGATCGGCACGCGTGCAAACGAGGACGCAGCCGCGCAGGCCGCGGACGCGCCCCCCGCAGCGCGCGTGCGCGAAGCGGGCTGCGTGATCCTCGGCAAGACCACCATGCCCGACTACGGCATGCTGTCCTCCGGGCTCTCGAGCCTGCACGGCATCACGCGCAATCCGTGGCGCCTCGACCGCAACACCTCCGGCTCGAGCTCGGGCGCGGCGGCTGCGGCGGTAGCGGGCTACGCGCCGTTGCACCTCGGCACCGACATCGGCGGCTCGGTGCGGCTGCCGGCGACGCATTGCGGCATCTTCGCGCTCAAGCCGTCGCTTGGCCGCGTGCCGGTCTACCCGCCGTACCTGGGCCGCGTCACCGGGCCGATGACGCGCAGCGTCGGCGACGCCGCGCTCCTCATGAACTGCATCGCACGCCCCGATGCGCGCGACTTCATGTCGCTGCCCTACGAGGAGCGCGACTACACGGCGGGATTGGACGAGCTCGAGCCGCGCGGCCTGCGCATTGGCTTGCTCCCCGACATGGGCGTCGGGCTGCGCGTGCACGCGGAAGTGCGCGCCGCAGCGCAGGCGGCAGCGACGGCACTCGCCGGCGCCGGCTGCGCGGTCGAGTCGATCCGCTCGTTCCTCAGCGCGGAGATGCTCGACGGCGTGTGCCGCTTCTTCGAGGCGCGCTCGCACAACGACTTGATGCAGCTGCCGGAAGCGAAGCGCGCCAAGGTGCTGCCTTTCATCGCCGAATGGTGCACGTGGCGCGCGGCGCGCTTTACCGGCCGCGACGTGATGCAGGCCTACGCGCAGGTGATGAGCATGCGCGAAGCGGCGCTCGCCGCGCTCGAGCGCTACGCGTTCCTGCTCTCGCCGGTTTCGCCCATCCTGCCCTACGAAGCGGAGCTCGCCGCGCCGGGCAACGATCCACACGATGCCCTGCCGCACATCGCGTTCACCGTGCCCTACAACATGTCGGAGCAGCCGGCCGCGTCGCTGAACTGGAGCGCCAGCGCCGAGGGCCTGCCGATCGGCGTGCAGCTCATCGGGCGGCGCTTCGACGACGTGGGGGTGCTGCGCCTTGCGCGGCTGGTCGAGAAGCTGCGCCCCACGCAGCGCGCCTGGCCGCAATGACCGCGGCGCTCGCCTGCGGCGGCAGCGTCATCGAGCCGGCGGAGCTCGAACGGCGCGCGGCCTGCGCGGCGAGCGGCCTCGAGCACCTCGGCATCGGCGAGGGCGATGTCGTCGCGCTGATGCTCCACAACGCCCCGGCGTTCATCGAGGCGATGCTCGCCTGCCGGCAGCTTGGCGCGTATTCCTGCCCGATCAACTGGCACTTCAAGGCGGACGAAGCGGGCTTCATCCTGCGCGACAGTGGTGCGAAGGCGCTGGTGGTGCAGGCCGCGCTTCTTGAGCAGATCACGGCCGGCGTGCCGCCCGGCCTTGCGTTGGTGGCGGTAGAGCCCGGTTGGTCAGCATGGCGCGACGCGCACAAGCCGTGGGCGGGCGCACCGCGCACGCCGCGCGGCAATATGCCTTACACGTCGGGCACTACCGGGCGCCCCAAGGGCGTGCGGCGCATGCCGGCGACCGCAGAGCAGCGCACGCTCGCCGCCGCACTTTACCGCCAGGCGCTCGGCATCGAGTCCGGCATGCGCTCGCTGCTCTCGGCGCCGCTTTATCACAGCGCGCCGAACCTTTACGCGGTGCAGGTGACGCTGAACGGCGCGCTGCTCGTGCTCGAGCCGCGTTTCGACGCGCAAGGGACGCTCGCGCTGATCGAGCGCCATGCGCTCACCAATGCGTACCTCGTGCCAACGATGTTCGTGCGCCTGCTGCGATTGCCGGCCGAGGTGCGCCGGCGCTACGACCTGTCGTCGCTGCGCTTCATCTGCTCGACCGGATCGCCGTGCGCGCCGGAAGTGAAGCGCGCCATGATCGACTGGCTCGGCCCGATCATCACCGAGACCTACGCTTCGAGCGAGGCCGGGCACGTCACCTTCATCGACTCGCCGACCTGGCTCGCGCGCCCCGGATCCGCGGGACGGCCGCTCGGCGAGGGCGTGGTCAGGATCCTCGACGACGCCGGCCGCGAGCTGCCGCCAGGCGGGATCGGCCTGATCTACTGCCGCCAGCCGGCGTACCCGGATTTCACCTACACCAACAATGCGGCCGCGCGCGCCGCGCTCGAGCAGCACGGGCTGTGGAGCGTGGGCGACATGGGCTACCTCGACGCCGAGGGTTACTTATATGTCGCGGACCGCAAGAGCGACATGGTGATCTCCGGTGGCGTCAACATCTACCCGGCGGAAATCGAAGCCGCGCTGATGAGCCTGCCCGCCGTCGCCGATTGCGCGGTGTTCGGCATACCGGATACCGAATACGGCGAGGCGCTCGCCGCCGCGGTCGAGCTGCGCGAAGGGGCGCGCGCGAGTGCCGAGGAGGTGCAGGCCTACCTGCGCGGGCGCATCGCAAATTACAAGGTGCCGCGCGTCGTCAGCTTCCACGAGCGGCTGCCGCGCGAGGAGAGCGGCAAGATTTTCAAGCGGCTGCTGCGCGAGCCGTATTGGGCGGCCGCCGGCCGCCGCATCTAGCGCCGCTCGAACTCGAGCTGCGAGCCGCGGATGTCGATCAGCGGGCCGAGCTCGTAGACGTTGCGGTAGCCGTAGTTATAGAGCGCGATGTAGGTCGAGAGGTTGAGCGAGGCGCTCGGCAGCTTCGCCGGGAACGGCCCCTCGGCGTTGGCAAAATTGTTGTTGCAGTAGATCAGGATCCGGGTCCCGCGATCCGGGATCGCCGAGCGCAGCGTCTCGACGGCGATGTCTGGAAAGCTGAGGTTGACGGCGCCCTTCACGTGCAGCTCGCCGTATTTCTCGCGGCTGCGCGCGTCCAGGATGACGGTACCCGGCTCGCGGCTCATCCGGATGAACTCGGCCTGCGTAACGCGGCGCGTGGCGCGGTGCGCGGCTGCTTCCTGGGCGATGCGCAAATAGCCCGGCATGTCGATCGCAGGGTTGCCCTGCGCGAGCGCCGTGCCGAGCCAGCAGCAGAGAGCCAGAGCGCGCACCATGCCGGCACCCTAGGGCGGCTCGGGGGTCGGTGCTGTAACCCTCTGTATCAGGATGTGAGCGCGGCGCCCAGCCACTCGCCCGCTTCGCCGAGCGCCAGGGTGACGCCGAGGAACAATAGCGCGAGCGCAGTGGTGCGTATGCCGCGCTGCCAGCCGCGCGAGCGGATGAAATACACCGGAAGCGCGACCACCGCGAGGAGCAGCACGCCGGCATTCATCAGCTTGCCCGCCTGGTAGGCGTGCTCGGCCTTGTCGACGTGGTACCACCAGAAAAGAATGACGAGCGAGAGCGCCATCTCGGCGAGGCCGTAGCCGCTGAAGGGCTCGACGCGGCCGGTGGCCCAGCGCTCGGCGAGCGGCGCGACGAACGAGATCACCGCCAGCATGATGAGCGCGAGCGGCTTGGGACGCGGTAGCGCGCCGATTGCGATGCCTGCCATGCCCTGCTAACCTGCGACGCGACGTTCTGACCGCGGAGATTCTCGCATGCGACGCCTCGCTTTCGCTCTCGCGGCGCTCACTGCCGTCTGCACCGTGCTGGCGCAGGACAAGGTGCTGCGCATCGTGCCGCACTCGAACCTCAACATTCTCGACCCGATCTGGACCACGCAGTACATGGCGCGCAACCACGGCTACATGGTCTACGACACGCTCTTCGGCACCGACGAGAAGAACCGCATCCAGCCGCAGATGGTCGAGAAATGGAGCGAGAGTCCGGACCATCGCCTGTGGAGCTTCACGTTGCGCGCAGGGCTCGCGTTCCACGACGGCAAGCCCGTTACCGGCGAAGACGTGGTGGCCTCGCTCGAGCGCTGGGGCAAGCGCGACGCCATGGGCCAGAAGCTGATGACGTTCGTCGAGCGCATGGACGCGCCGCAGGCCAACAGCTTCCGCATCTTCCTGCGCGAGGCCTGCGGCTTCGTGCTGGAAGCGCTCGGCAAGCCCTCGTCCAACGTGCCGTTCATCATGCCCAGGCGCGTGGCCGAGACGCCGGCCGACAAGCAGATCGACGACGCCACCGGCAGCGGGCCCTACATCTTCGTGAGGGAGGAATTCAAGCCGGGCGACCGCGCCGTGTATGTCAAGAACGCGCGCTATGTGCCACGAAAGGAACCGCCCTCCGGCACGGCGGGCGGCAAATATGTATACGTGGATCGCGTGGAGTGGAACCTGGCGCTGCGCGATGCGCAGGCCCAGGTCAATGCGCTCGCGCGCGGCGAGGTCGACATCCTCGAGCAGCCGGCGTTCGAAAGCTATCCGCCGCTGCAGGCGGACAGCAACATCCAGGTGGTGAACTCGAACCCGCTCGGCTTCCAGTACATGTGCCGCTTCAACCACCTGCATGCGCCCTTCAACAATCAGAAGGTGCGCCAGGCGGCGCTCGCCGCGATGGCCGAGGAGCCCTTCCTGCGCGCCCAGGTCGGCATCAAGGAGTTCTATCGCGCCTGCCCGTCGATGTTCACCTGCGGCACGCCTTACGGCAGCTCGAAGGGCAGCGAGATCCAGTCGAAGTCGAGCGTGCGCAAAGCGCAGGAGCTGCTAAAAGCGTCCGGCTACGATGGCACGCCGGTGGTGCTGATGAAGCCCACCGATCTTGCCGCGATCCAGAAGCTGCCCGACGTCGCGGCGCAATTGCTGCGCCAGGCGGGCTTCAAGGTCGACCTGCAGGCGATGGACTGGAACACGCTCGTCACGCGCCGCGCGAAGAAAGACCCGCCCGCGCAGGGCGGCTGGAACATGTTCTGCACGGCGTGGGTCGCGCCTGACATCTGGAATCCGCTCGCCAATCCGGCGGTCAGCGGGCTCGGCGAGAAATCCTGGTTCGGCTGGCCCACGGACGCGGCGCTGGAGAAGCTGCGCGACCAGTTCGCGCGCGAGACCGACGACGCCAGGAAGAAGGCGCTCGCCGAGGCGATCCAGGCGCGCGCCTTCGAGGTCGCCACGCATGCGCCGCTCGGCGAGTACGTGAACCCGCTCGCCGCGCGCAACAACATCTCGGGCTTCGTCACCGGCCCGGGCAACCTCTACTGGAACATTAAGAAGAACTGATCGCCTTTATCACCCGGCGCCTTGCGGCGACGATCCCGGTCCTGCTGGTCGTCGGTGTGCTGGTGTTCGCACTGCTGCGCCTGGCACCCGGCGATCCGGCGGCGATCATGGCCGGCGACGCCGCCACCGGCGAGCAGATCGCGCAGATTCGCGCCGGCCTCGGCCTCGACCGCCCGCTGGTAGTGCAGTTCGGCATCTGGCTCGGCAAAGTGCTTTCCGGTGATCTCGGCGAGTCGTTCTATTTCCGCATCAAGGTCGCGACGCTGATCGGCCAGCGGCTCGAGCCGACCTTCGCGCTCGCCGCGCTGACCATTCTCATCGCCGTTCTCGTATCGGTGCCGCTCGGCATGCTGGCGGCCTGGCGCCAAGGCGGCTGGCTCGACCGCGCGCTGATGGGCTTCTCGGTGCTCGGCTTCTCGGTGCCGGTGTTCGTGCTCGCGTACCTGCTCATCTGGCTCTTCTCGCTCGAGCTCGGCTGGCTGCCGGTGCAGGGCTACGCCCGGCTCGCGGAGGGCGCGTGGCCATTCCTGCGCCACCTGATCCTGCCGGCGGTGACGCTCTCGGTCATCTACATTGCGCTCATCGCGCGCGTCACGCGCGCGGCGGTGCTCGAAGCGCTCGGCGAGGACTACATCCGCACCGCGCGCGCCAAGGGCCTGCCGGAGCTGCGCGTGCTGGTGCGCCATGCGCTCGCGAATGCCGCGGTGCCGATCGCCACGGTGATCGGCATCGGCATCGCCATCCTGATCGGCGGCGTGGTGGTGACCGAGTCGGTGTACGCCATCCCGGGCCTGGGGCGCCTGACGGTAGACGCAGTGCTGGCGCGCGACTTTCCGACGATCCAGGGCGTGATCCTGTTCTTCTCGCTCCTGTACGTGCTGGTAAACCTGCTGATCGATCTGTCGTACGTGTTCCTCGACCCGCGCATCCGTTACTAATGGTCTGGCGCAACTGGTCGGTACGCATCGGCGGCGCCGCGCTGCTGCTCTTGGTGCTGGCGGCGATTGCAGCGCCGTGGCTCGGCACGGTGGATCCGACGCTGTTCGACGCGGCGAGCCGCGACCTGCGGCCGGGCGAAGTAGGCAGCATCACCACGCTCGACGGCGAGACGACGGCGCATCGCTTCCTCATGGGCTCGGATTCCTACGGGCGCGACATCTACAGCCGCGTGGTCTACGGCACGCGCGTGTCGCTGGCGGTGGGCCTCGCGGCCGCGCTGGCCGCGCTGGCACTCGGCATCGGCTGCGGCCTCGTAGCGGGCTACATCCGCTGGGCCGATGGCCTGCTGATGCGCGTGATGGACGGCATCATGGCGATCCCGGCCATCCTGATCGCCATCGCGGTCGTAGCGCTGTGGCGCGCGAGCCTCGCGACGGTCATCGTGGCGATCGCAATCCCCGAGATTCCGCGCGTCACGCGCCTGGTGCGCTCGCTCGTGCTGACGCTGCGCGAGGAGCCCTATGTCGAAGCCGCGGTAGCGCTCGGCACGCCGGCTGTGCGCATCATGCTCGGCCACATCCTGCCGAACACGCTGGCGCCGCTCCTCGTGCAAGGCACCTATGTCTGCGCCTTCGCTATCCTGCTGGAGGCGATCCTGTCGTTCCTCGGCGTGGGGCTGCCGCCCGATATTCCGACCTGGGGAAACATCATGGCCGAAGGCCGCGTGCAGTTCGTCGCCTATCCGCACAATGTTTTCTTCCCCGGCCTGTTCCTCGCCACCACGGTGCTCGCCGTGAACATGCTGGGCGACGGGCTGCGCGATACGCTCGATCCGAAGCTGGTGGTCGATGAGCACGCTTGAGGTAAGCGCGCTCACCGTGCGGCTGCCGCCGGGCGGCGACCGCGCCGAAGCGGTGTCCGGCGTGTCGTTCGGCGTCGAGCGCGGCGAGCTGCTGTGCCTCGTCGGCGAGTCGGGCTCGGGCAAGACGGTGATCGCACACGCCATCATGGGCCTGCTGCCGAGGACGCTCGCGCTTGCGGCCGGCGCGGTGCGCCTGGAAGGCGAGGAGCTGACGCAGGCGAGCGCCGCGCGCCGCCGGCGGCTGCGCGGCTCGCGCATGGCGATGATCTTCCAGGAGCCGATGACGGCGCTGAATCCGGTCATGACCTGCGGCGCGCAGATCGATGAAGCGCTGCGCTACCACACGCGCATGCCGCAAGCCGAGCGCCGCGCACGCGCTGCAGGCCTGATGCGCGAAGTCGCGCTTCCCGAGGCGGAGCGGATGCTCGACGCCTATCCGCACCAGCTCTCCGGCGGCCAGCGCCAGCGCGTCGGTATCGCCATCGCGCTCGCGCTCGAGCCGGCGCTGCTCATCGCCGATGAGCCGACCACCGCGCTCGACGTCACCACGCAAGCGCAGATCCTGCGGCTGGTCGTCGAGCTGCAGCGCCGCCACGGCATGGCGGTGCTCTTCGTGACGCACGATTTCGGCGTCGTGGCGGAGATCGCGCACCGCATCGCGGTGCTGCGCGAAGGGCGGCTGGTCGAGGTCGGCGCCAAGCATGACCTGCTGACCCGGCCGCAGCACGAGTACACGCGCATGCTGATCCGCTCGGTGCCGACATTGACGCCCCGCGCGCGTCGGGTGGACGGGCAGGCGCCGGTCGTGCTGGCAACGCGCGATCTCTCGAAGACCTACGTCGAGCTCGGCTGGCTGCGCGCGCGGCGCGAAGTGCAGGCGGCGAGCGACGTGACGCTCGAAGTGCGCAAAGGCCAGACGCTCGGCATCGTCGGCGAGTCAGGCTCGGGCAAGACGACGCTCGCGCGCTGCATCGCGCGGCTGATCCAGCCGACGCGCGGCGAAGTGCGGCTCGGCGGCGTGGACCTCGCCCGCCTCGGGCGGCGCGAGCTGCACGCGCTACGCCGCCGCGTGCAGATCGTGTTCCAGGACCCGTATCGCTCGCTCAACCCGCGGCGCAGCGTGGGCGACGCCATCATGGAGGGGCCGCTCAACTACGGCGTCCCGCGGAGCGAAGCGCTCGGCCGCGCGCGCCGCCTGATGGAGCTGGTGCGCCTCGATCCGGCGGCGCTCGGCCGCTACCCGCATCAGTTCTCCGGCGGACAGCGCCAGCGCATCTGCATCGCGCGGGCGCTCGCGCTCGAGCCCGAGCTGCTGGTCGCCGACGAGCCGGTCTCGGCGCTCGATGTTTCGGTCCAGGCGCAGGTGCTCGCGCTGCTGGAAGAGATCCGCGCGCGGCTCGAGCTCGCGATGCT
>DASQIG010000121.1:0-3465 GCA_035631735.1 Burkholderiales bacterium
GCACAGCGTAACGGCGGCGATCTCCTGCTCGGCGTGCCGACGCGCGACACTACGGACGAGTTCTTCAACAGCGTGATCACGCTCGGCGTGTCGCCGATCCAGGTGTACAACAAGGTGCACCTCGTGCCGTTCGGCGAGTTCGTGCCGCCGGGCTTCGCCTGGACGCTGCGCCTCGTGAACATTCCGATGTCGGACTTCTCGCGCGGCGCGCCCGGGCAGCGCCTGCTTGCGGTCGCCGGGCAGCGCGTCGCGGTCAACATCTGCTACGAGGACGCGTTTGGCGACGAGATCGCCGCGCAGCTGCCCGATGCCACGCTGCTGGTCAACGTATCGAATGTCGCCTGGTTCGGCGATTCGCTCGCGCCGGCGCAGCACCTGCAGATCGCGCGGGCGCGCGCCATCGAGACCGCGCGCATGCATCTCAGCGCAACCAACACCGGCATCACTGCGGCAATCGATCGCGACGGCATGGTGCGCGCGCGATTGCCGCAGTTCGCAGAGGGCCGCTTGGAAGCCACCGCCCAGGGTTATGCCGGCGCCACGCCGTACGTGCTGTGGCGCGACTGGCCGGTCGTGGTCGTTTCGCTCGGCGTGCTCGCTGGAGCGGCCTTGGTCGCCCGGCGCAGACGCAGCCGGTAAAATCGGCGCGCTTCATGCTCAGCTTTCAACAACTGATCCTGCGGCTCAACGAGTACTGGGATCGCCAAGGCTGCGTGCTGCTGCAGCCCTACGACATGGAAATGGGCGCCGGCACCTTTCACACGGCGACGTTCCTGCGCGCGATCGGGCCGGAGCCGTGGAACGCGGCCTACGTGCAGCCTTCGCGCCGGCCAAAGGACGGCCGCTACGGCGAGAATCCCAACCGCCTGCAGCACTACTACCAGTACCAGGTGGTGCTGAAGCCCTCGCCCGACGACATCCAGGATCGCTATCTGCAGTCGCTCGTTGCGCTCGGCGTCGAGCCGAAAGAGCACGACATCCGCTTCGTCGAGGACGATTGGGAGTCGCCGTCGCTCGGCGCGTGGGGCCTCGGCTGGGAAGTGTGGCTCGACGGCATGGAGATCACGCAGTTCACCTATTTCCAGGAAGTGGGCAGCCTCGCCTGCAAGCCGGTGCTGGGCGAGATCACCTATGGCCTCGAGCGGCTCGCCATGTATCTGCAGGGCAAGGAGAGCGTATACGACCTGGTTTGGGTCGATGGTGTGCGCTACGGCGATGTCTACCACCAGAATGAAGTGGAGCAGTCGCGCTACAACTTCGAGCTGGCAAATACCGAGATGCTCGTTCGCCACTTCGGCGAATACGAGGCCGAGGCGCAGCGCCTGATCGCCGCGCAATGCGTGCTGCCGGCCTACGAGATGGTGCTGCGCTGCTCGCACACCTTCAACCTGCTCGATGCGCGCGGCGCGATCTCGGTCACCGAGCGCGCCGCCTACATCGACCGCGTGCGCGCGCTCGCGCGCGCGGTGGCGAAGGCGTACTACGAGGCGCGCGAACGGCTCGGCTTTCCGCTCGCCGCATGAGTGCCACGCTGCTCGTAGAGCTGCTCACCGAAGAGCTGCCGCCCAGGTCGCTGCGCGCGCTTTCGGAAGCCTTTGCCGAGCGCTCACTCGACGCGCTGGCGAAGGTGGCGCTGGCCGATGCCAAATCGCCGCTTTCGGTCTACGCCACGCCGCGGCGCCTCGCCTTCGCGATCGCCGATGTCGCCGAAAGCGCGCCGGGACGCGAGATGGAAGTCACCGGTCCCTCGGCCAAGGCGCCGGCCGCGGCGCTGGAGGGCTTCGCGCGCAAGCATGGCCTGAAGCCCGAGCAGCTCGAGCGGCGCGACACGCCCAAGGGCCCCGTCCTGCTCGCGCGCGTGCAGGTGAAAGGTGCGGCTCTCGACGCGGTGCTCGCGCCGCTGCTCGAGGAAGCGCTCAAGGGGCTGCCGATCCCGAAGCTCATGCGCTGGGGATCGGGCGACGCGCAGTTCGTCCGCCCGGTCCACGGGCTGGTCGCATTGCATGGCGCCCGAGTCGTACCAGCCACGGTGTTTGGTCTCGCCGCTGGCCGGCGCAGCGCCGGGCACCGCTTCCTCGGCGAGGCAGCCATCGAGCTCAAGCATGCCGACGACTACGCCTCCCGGCTGGAGCGCGACGGCAAGGTGATCGCCGGCTTCGCCGTGCGGCGCGCGGAAATCGATCGGCAGCTCAAGGAAGCAGCAATCCGCGAGCACGCCAGCCTTGGCGGATATGCCGATCTCCTCGACGAGGTGACGGCGCTCGTCGAATACCCGCAGGTCTATGCCGGCGGCTACGACGCCGCCTTCCTCGAAGTGCCGCCGGAGTGCCTGATCCTTACCATGCGGCAGAACCAGAAGTACTTCCCGCTGTTCGACGACGCGGGCAAGCTCGTGCCGCGCTTTCTTATCGTCTCCAACATGCGCGCGCGCGATCCGCGCCAAATCATCGCCGGCAACGAGCGCGTGGTGCGGGCGCGGCTCGAGGATGCACGCTTCTTTTACAACCAGGATCGCAAGGTGCGGCTGGAATCGCGCGTGCCGCAGCTTGCCAAAGTCGTCTACTACGCAAAGCTCGGCAGCATGCTCGATCGCGTCGAGCGCCTGCGTGCGCTCGCCGTGTTCATCGCCGAGCGCCTGCAGGCCGACCGCCGGGTCGCGGACCGCGCTGCTTATCTTTGCAAGGCAGACCGGCTGAGCGGGATGGTCGGCGAGTTTCCCGAGCTCCAGGGAGTGATGGGCCGCTACTACGCGCGGCACGACGGTGAAGACGCCGTGGTGGCGGACGCGCTTGCCGAGCACTACCTGCCGGGCTTCGCCGGCGACCGCCTGCCGCAACATCCGGTCGGCGCCGCTCTCGCCCTGGCGGACAAGCTGGAAGCGCTCGCCGGTTTTTTCAGCATCGGACAGACGCCCACGGGAGAGCGCGATCCCTTCGGCCTGCGCCGGGCGGCGCTCGGCGTCATCCGCATCCTGGTGGAACGCAATCTTGGGCTTGCGCTCGAGGAGCTGCTGTCGGCGGCGCTCGCGCCGTTTGCGGCCGTGAACCCGGCGGAGCTGCAGAGCTTCATCTACGAGCGCGCGCGCGGCTACTTTCGCGATCGCGGCTATTCGGCAAACGAAGTCGAAGCGGTGCTGTGCCTGGCGCCGGCACGGCTCGATCTCATCCCGAGGCAGCTCGAGGCGGTGCGCGCCTTTGCCACGCTGCCCGAGGCGGAAAGCCTGGCCGCGGCGAACAAGCGGATCGGCAACATCCTGAAGCAGGCGGGCGCCGTGCCCGCCGGATTCGACGTCGGCCTGATGGTGCTGCCGGAGGAAAAGAACCTAGCGAGCACGTTCGGGCGGCTCGAGCCGGACGTCGACCGCGCGTTCCGCGCGCTCGACTACACCGCAGCGCTCAAGGCGCTCGCCAGCCTCAAGACGCCGGTGGATGCGTTCTTCGACAAGGTGATGGTGATGGACCAGGA
>DASQIG010000122.1:0-3006 GCA_035631735.1 Burkholderiales bacterium
CGTGATGGCGCTGTCGGACTCCACCGGCTGGGGCCGCTTCGTCGACGCCGGGCAGATGCGGCTTCTCGTCACCTTCGGCGAGAAGCGCAGCAAGTGGAACGCGCCGACGGCGCGCGAGCTCGGCTACGACATCGTGTCTTATTCACCGTATGGCATCGTCGGGCCGAAGGGCATGGAGCCCCCGGTGGTGCGCACGCTGCATGATGCGTTCAAGAAGACGCTCGACGATCCGGAGCATCTCAAGACGCTGGCGCAGCTCGATCAGGTCTACTGGTACCGCTCGAGCGCGGACTACGCGCGCTGGGCGGCCGAGACGCTCGCCGCCGAACGTGCGACCATAGAGCGCGTCGGGCTGCTCGGCAAGGGGAACTAGAATGGGAGAACGTCCATGAAGTACCGCAAGATCCTGCTCGCGTATAACGGCTCCCATGAAGGAAAGCGCGCGCTCCTCGAAACTGCGGACCTCGCGAGCTTCCTCGGCGCGGAGACGCATCTGCTTGCGGTGGCGAGCATGCCGCCGAGCCTCTTCCTCACCGAGGGCTTCGTGCCCGAGGAGCTCCTGGAGGAGGAGAAGAAGCGCACGCAGGCGATCCTCGACGAAGGCATCCGCACGCTGCGTGAGCGCGGTTTCAACGCCGCCGGCCAGCTCGCCGTCGGCGAGCCCGTCGAGGAGATCTGCCGCTTCGCGAAAAGCCTCGGCGTGGACCTCATCGTCGTCGGCCACAACCAGCACACCTCGTTCGCCGCGCGCTGGTGGAAAGGCTCCGTGGGCGCGACCCTTCTCGACTACGCACCTTGCAGCATCCTCATCGCTCTCTCTAGGACGTAAATGATCAAAGGCAGGCTGGAAGACGACCGGATGCTCACCGGTCGGGGGAAGTACGTTTCCGATTGGAACCTGCCGGCTCAGGCGTACGGTCACTTCGTGCGCTCGGACCGCGCCCACGCCGACATCGTCGCGCTGGACGCGGCCGCCGCGCTTGCCCTGCCCGGCGTGCTGGCGGTGATCACCGGCGAGGACATTCGCAGCGCGCTCAAGTCGCTGCCCTGCGCGCTGCCCGTCAAGGGCCGCGGCGGCATGGAGCTGATCCATCCCGGCCGACCCGCGCTTGCGCAGGGGCGCGTGCGCTTCACCGGCGAGCCGGTGGCGCTGGTCGTCGCGGAAAGCGCCACCGCCGCGCAGGATGCTGCGGAACTCATAAGTATCGAATACCGCGATCGGCCGGCTGTCATCGGCGCCCAGGAGGCCATCGCGGCCGGCGCGCCGCTGGTGCACGACGGCGTGCCGGGCAACATGGTGCTGGATTACGAATCGGGCGACGACGCCGGCTCGAAAGCCGCGTTTGCCAGGGCGACGCGAACCATCGAGCTCGAGGTCGACATCTCGCGCGTCGTCGGCAATCCGATGGAGCCGCGCGCCTGCCTCGCGCACTGGGATGCGCGCGCCGAGATGTACCACCTCTACACGTGCACGCAGGGCGCGCCGATCATGCGCAGCCAGCTCTCCGCGGTGCTCGGCGTGCCGCCGGAGAAAATCCGCGTGATCGCGGAGGAGGTGGGCGGCGGCTTCGGCGTGCGCTTCAACGTCTACCCCGAGTATTGCGCCGCGCTGTTCGCCGCGAGAAAGCTCGGCCGGCCGGTGAAGTGGACCGGCACGCGCAGCGAGGTATTTCTCGCCGACGAGCAGGCGCGCGGCGTGCGCTCGCGCGGCGCGCTGGCGCTCGACGCAAATGGCCGCATCCTCGGCATGCGCTTCGACATGCTCGCGGATCTGGGCGGCTATCTCGCGCCGACCGGGCCGTTCATCAATACGATCGGCATCGTCAACTGCCTTTCTGGCGTGTACGACGTGCCGGCGGCTTATGCGCGCATCAGGCTCGCACTGACGAACACCGCGCCGATGGCCGCGTATCGCGGCGCCGGTCGACCGATCATGTCGTACGCGCTCGAGCGGCTGGTCGAGCACGCGGCGCACGAGCTCGGCCTCGATCCGGCGGAATTCCGCCGGCGCAATTTCATTCGCCAGTTCCCGTACAAGATCGCGGCCGGGTTCGAGTACGACTCGGGCGACTTTGAAGGCGTGATGAACAAGGCGCTCGCCGCCGCCGACTGGAATGGGTTCACCAGAAGAAAGATCGAAAGTCAGAAGCGCGGGCGCTTGCGCGGCCGCGGCATGTCGACGTACATCGAGGCGACGGGCGCGGGCTTCGCGCCGCAGGACCAGATCGAGCTGCGCTGGGGCGACGATGGCGCGCTGACGATCTATGCCACCACGCACAATCATGGACAGGGACACGAGACGACGTACGCGCAGCTCGTCTCCGGCGTGCTCGGCATACCGATGGAGAAGGTCCGGCTGCGCACGGCCGGGCCGGAGTTCTATCTCACGGGGAATGCGACCGGCGGCTCGCGCTCGTTGCTCGCAGTGGGCGGGGTGGTGTACCTCGGCGCACAGGAGCTGGTGAAGAAAGGTCTGGCGCTCGCGGCCGAGGAACTCGAGGCGGCGCAGGCGGATATCGAGTTTGCGGCGGGCGAATACCGCATCAAGGGCACGGACCGGCGCATTGCGATCCAGCAAATGGCGGCGAAGCACCCGGGCGCGATGGATCTCGCCTACGCCAACAAGTTCGGCTCGTGCTTCCCGAACGGCTGCCACATCGCGGAGGTCGAGATCACGCCGGAGACAGGCGAGGCGCAGATCGTGTCCTACGTCGCCTGCGATGACGCGGGCAACATCATCAACCATCAGATCGTCGAAGGGCAGGTGCAGGGCGGCATCGCGCAGGGCGCGGGCCAGGTCTTCACCGAGCTCGCCGTCTACGACGAGGCCGGCCAGCTCCTCAGCGGCAGCTTCATGGACTATGCGATGCCGCGGCCGGGGGAGGTCGCCGGCCTCAAGCTCGTCGACCACCCGGTGCCCACCAAGCTGAATCCCCTCGGCGCGAAAGGCGTGGGCGAAGCGGGCGTTACGGGGTCGCTGCCGGCGCTGATGAACGCGGTGGTCGA
>DASQIG010000123.1:0-2404 GCA_035631735.1 Burkholderiales bacterium
CAGCTTCTTGAGGAAGGCGCGCTCGCCGTCATCGATGATTTTCTTCATCACGCCCTTGACCGTGTCGGCGCCATAGCGGCCGATGAGCGCGATGATGCGATCGCGCGCCGTCATGTTGCCGGCGAGCTGGGCGCGGAAATCCAGAGCCACGGCGCTCGGCTTGCGCGATGAGCGGAGATAGATCTCCTCGATGTCCCGGCGGATCGCATTGCGCTCGACGATTTTCACCGGCGGGATCAGGATGCCCTCGTCGAACGCGTCGCGCGCCGACGGGCAGAAGCTGCCGGGCGTGATGCCGCCGATGTCGTACTGGTGCAGGCAGTTCGTCACCCAGCAGAAGAGCTCGCCCTTCCAGAAGACGGGGCACAGCAGCATCACGTCCATCTGGTGCGCGGCGCCGACCCACGGGTCGTTGGCGAGGAACATGTCGCCGTCATCGATGCCCGGGTTGTCGCTGCGGTTCTCGAGCGTCCACTTCACCTGCGTGTCCGTGACGCCGGACATGTACTGCATGTACGGCCCGAAGTAGACGAACTCGGCATCCTCGGTGAGGATCGACGGGTTCAGGTCGAGCGCGTACATGGCAACGGGCGAGCCGGACAGGCGCTGGATCGTGGCGCCGTGCTCCTCGTTCACGTTCCAGAGCGCATGGCGCACCACTTCGAAGGTGACCGGGTCGATGGTCTTCTTCGCCTGCCGGTGCAGCTCGAGCTTCGGCGAGATGCGCAGCTTCTTCGGCGGCACGTAGCCCGAGCGCTTGCCGTCGAAGACGACGCCGGCGAGCTCGGAGAGCTTCTTGAGCGGCGCGTTCACTTGAGCGGCTTGAGCGGATTCTTCCCGCCTGCCGGAACCGGCACCTGCGCGACGTTGAGCGTCATGGACACGGCGGTGTAGTAGCCGTTGACGCCGATGAGATCCATCACGCCTCTTTCGCCGAGCAGGGCTACCGCCCGCTTATAGGTCGCGTCGGTGACGTTGCGGGTGCGGTGGAGCTGCGTGGAGAAGTCGTACACCGCCGCTTCGTCTTCCTTCATGCCCGTGGGGCGCTTGCCCGCGGCGAGCTGCGCCGCGATCTTCGGATCGAGCCCCGCCTTCACCGCGAGCGGCAGGTGCGCGTACCACTCGTACTGCGACGTCCAGTGGCGCGCGGTGATGAGGATGGCGAGCTCGTTCAGCCTGAGCGGCAGCGCGGTGTTGAAGCGCACGTATTCGCCGACCTTCTGCAGGCGATCGCCGAGCTCGGGGCTGCGCATCCAGGCGTTGAACGGCCCGCGCTCGAGCAGGCGCGTCACCGCCGGTGGCGTGGGCTCCGCGCCGCCGCCACGCGGGCCGGCGAGCAGCGCCTGCGCCAGCCTGGTTTGCTCCGGAGTGAGCTGATCCGGCGACAGCACCGGGAAGCGGTCGCCGGCGTACGCAGCGGCGCTCGCCATGGCGAATGCGACGGCGACGAAGGCTTTCATTTTTTCTCCTCCGGCTTTTTCGGTTCCGGTGTGAATTCGAGCGGGCCGCTCTCCTCAATGGGCGGCGGCTGCGGCTGCTTTTGCGCGGCCGGCGCTGGCCTCGCCGCCGGTGGGGGCGCCGCCGGCCGCTCGGCAGCCGGCTTTTCCTGCTGCGGCGGGAGGGCGCTCGCCGGTGTGGCGGGGAGCTCGCCCAGCCGCCTCTCGCTTTCGCGCCAGGCGCGCGCACATTCCGGGCAGAGGGAGCCGCCGGTCTTTCTGCCGCCGCTCGTTTGCGGCACCTGATGCTTGCTGCAGAGCGGCTGCTCGCAGTTCGCGCACTTGCCGGCGGCAGGCTGGCCGCAAGCTTTCTTTTTCAGCAATCCGGATTCGACGGTGCAGGTTTCCATGGCTTAGTTGAAGGTCAGCTCGAAATTGCCCAGTTCATCCACGCGCAGGCGCGTGCGCGGCTGCACGACGACGGTGGTATCCGGCGTCTCGACGATCGCCGGACCGGCGATGCGGTTGCCGGCGAGGAGCAGCTCGCCGTCATAGACGGCCGTCGGGCGGCGCTTGCCGAGCTCGGGCCAGTAGATGTCGCGCCTGCGACGCAGCGCCGCTTGCGGAATGCGCGCCGTCGCTTTCTTGGCGCGCAGGAGCTTGGGCTGCGGGGTGAGCGCCCTGGCGCGCAGGCGGCAGACCACGATCTCGAGCTGCGCGCCCGGCAGCGCCGAGCCGCGTCCATAGAGCTGCTCGTAGCGCCTGACGAACAGCGTGCGCAAGGCGCCCTCGTACTCGTGCGGCAGGCGCGCCCATGGCAGCGTGATCTCGACCTCGTTGATCTGCCCCTTGTGCCGCACGTCGAGCGAGAACTCGAAGCGCTGGCGCTCGGCGGCGATGCCTTCCCCGGCCATGCGCGCTTTTGCGTTCTTCTCGAGCGCGGCGAGCGCGTCGTTGATGCGCTTCGC
>DASQIG010000124.1:0-3493 GCA_035631735.1 Burkholderiales bacterium
CGCGCGGCTCGGCCGCGCAGATCAGACAGCTGGCCGGCATGCGCGGCCTGATGGCGAAGCCGGACGGCTCGATCATCGAGACGCCGATCACCGCGAACTTCCGCGAAGGCCTGAACGTGCTGCAGTACTTCATCTCGACGCACGGCGCGCGCAAGGGCCTGGCGGACACCGCGCTGAAGACCGCGAACTCGGGCTATCTCACCCGGCGCCTGGTGGACGTCACGCAGGATCTGGTCGTGACCGAGGACGACTGCGGCACGCAGAACGGCTTCGCCATGAAGGCGCTGGTCGAAGGCGGCGAGGTGGTGGAGGCGCTGAAGGAGCGCATCCTCGGCCGCGTGCTGACCAACGACCTGCTGCATCCTGAAACCCAGGATGTGCTGTATCCCGCAGGGTCGCTGCTGGACGAGACGGCGGTCGAGACGATCGACAACGTGGGCATCGACGAGGTGAAGGTGCGTACCGCGCTCACTTGCGAGACGCGCTGGGGCGTGTGCGCCAAGTGCTACGGGCGCGACCTTGGCCGCGGCTCGCTGGTCAACGTCGGCGAGGCGATCGGCGTGATCGCCGCGCAGTCGATCGGCGAGCCGGGGACGCAGCTCACCATGCGCACGTTCCACATCGGCGGCGCGGCGTCGCGGACGGCGGTGCAAAGCCATGTGGAAGCAAAATCGGCGGGCACGGTGCGCTTCACGGCGACCATGCGCTACCTCTCGAACGCGAAGGGCGAGAAGATCGTCATCTCGCGCTCGGGTGAAGTGATCATCGCCGACGACAACGGGCGCGAGCGCGAGCGGCACAAGGTGCCGTACGGTGCGCTGCTCGCGGTCGCGGACGGCGATACCGTGCGCGCCGGCAAGCAGCTCGCGAGCTGGGACCCGCACCACCGGCCGATCATCACCGAGTACGCCGGCACGGTGAAGTTCGAGCACGTGGAAGAGGGCGCGACCGTCGCCAAGCAGATCGACGATGTCACGGGCCTCTCGACCCTCGTGGTGATCGACGCCAAGCGCCGCACGACTGCCGCCAGCAAGGGGCAGCGGCCCTCGGTCAAGCTGATCAACGAGGCGGGCGAGGAAGTGCGCATCGCCGGCACCGATCACGCCGTGAACATCAGCTTCCCGGTGGGTGCGGTCATCGCCGTGCGCGACGGGCAGCAGGTGCAGGTGGGCGACGTGCTGGCGCGGATTCCGCAGGAGGTGTCGAAGACACGCGACATCACCGGCGGTCTGCCGCGCGTGGCGGAGCTCTTCGAGGCGCGCTCGCCGAAGGACGCGGGCATCCTTGCGGAGGTCACCGGCACCGTCTCCTTCGGCAAAGACACGAAGGGCAAGCAGCGCCTGGTGATCACGGACCTCGACAAGCAGGAGCACGAGTACCTGATCGCCAAGGACAAGCACCTGCTGGTGCACGACGGCCAGGTGGTGAACAAGGGCGAGATGATCGTCGACGGCCCGGTGGATCCGCATGACCTGCTCAGGCTGCTCGGCATCGAGGAGCTCGCGCGCTATATCATCGACGAGGTGCAGGACGTCTACCGCCTGCAAGGCGTGAAGATCAACGACAAGCACATCGAGGTGATCGTGCGCCAGATGCTCCGGCGCGTGGAGATCGAGGAGCCGGGCGACACGCCGTTCATCCAGGGCGAGCAGGTCGAGCGCGCGGAAGTGCTCGAGGAGAACGAAAAAGCCACCAAGGACGCCAAGAAGCCCTCGGCCTACCGCAACATGCTGCTCGGCATCACCAAGGCGTCGCTCTCGACCGATTCGTTCATCTCGGCCGCCTCCTTCCAGGAGACGACGCGCGTGCTCACGGAAGCTGCGATCATGGGCAAGCGCGACGAGCTGCGGGGCCTCAAGGAGAACGTGATCGTCGGTCGCCTGATCCCGGCGGGAACCGGCCTCGCGTACCACAACATCCGCAAGGCGCAGGCCGCGGAGCCGGTGCTCGCCGAAGTGCCGGCAGCGGCACCCGAGGCGTCGCCTGCCGAAACCGCGACGACCACGGCCGCTGCGGCGGGCGGCGGCAGCTAAGGCCGCTATCCACGCCACAAAAAGGGGCGCCTGCGGGCGCCCTTTTTTTCGGCTAGTGCATCCCGCGCGTGAGCAGCAGCCACGCCATGGCGAGCGCGACCACCAGCGAGACGGCGGCGATCAGCCAGCCCGCCGCGCGCGGATGGGCCTCGACGTGCGGCTCGAGCGGCGTAAGCATGCGGTCCTCGGCATCGACCAGCCCCCGGCTGGAGTACCAGCGGTTCAGGCGCTGCTCGAGCGCGGTGAGCGCCCGAGGCCAGAACACCATCAGCGCGCCGATGATCAAGGCGAACGCGCCGCCGGCGATGAAGACGGTCTTTGTCGCGTCCAGCACGATCGCCAGGCCGAGCGCGCGCCTCGCATCGACGAGGCGCCCGGTCTGCAGCCGCGTCAGCAAAAAGTAGATCGTCAGCGCGCCGGCGATGATGAACAGGATGCCGAGCAGGCGCCGATACGGGCTTTCGGGGGCCGGTTCGACCTGGCGGGGCGTCTCCAGCCGTTGCAGCGCCTCGCGGGTCGACACCCACCGGTTCATGCGCGCGATGAACTGCAGCGTCGGCCCGCTGCGCAGGGCAAGGGCGAAGCCGAAGACGATGCCGGCCAGGCCGCCCGTGAGGAGACACAACATCACGGTCGGCACGATGATGCGTTCTATGAAGCTCGACGAGGTCATGGTGCCCCCTTCTTATGTTCTTGGAAGACACTCTAGTGGAAATGCCGCTCCAGTGGAAATCCCCTCACATCACGCCCCTATTGGAGGCTCGCATGGAGCAATGGCAGGGGGGTGCCGATCCCGGTGCTGTTCGCGATCTTCCTGCTGCGCGGCTGTACTTGAGCCGCGGGCCCTGATCAACACTTGGCGGCGCGGCGGTCGGCGGCTATGTCGGCCGACAGCGCAGCTGAAAAAGGCGCCTTCGGGCGCCTTTTTTATTGCCCGCAGGCGGCGATGCGATAATCGCGGCCCATGGGCAGCGTCAGCGAAATCACGGCGAGCGCGCTCGAGCGCGCGGCGCGCGTCGACCTCGCGGCCGCCTTCCGGCTCGCCGTGCGGCTCGACTTGCACGAGGGCGTCTGCAACCACTTCAGCGTGATGCTCGCCGATGGGCGGACGTTCCTGCTCAACCGTTACGGGCTTCACTGGAGTGAGGTCACGGCGTCCAACCTGCTCTCGCTCGATGCGGCCGGCCGCGTCCTCGCCGGCGAGGGCGACTACGAAAAGACCGCCTTCTGGATCCACTCGCGCATCCATCTCGGCAGCCCGCACGCAGCCTGCGTGCTGCATACGCACATGCCCTACGCCACGGCGCTCACACTGCTGCAAGACGGGCGCCTCGAGATGGTCGAGCAGAACGCGTTGCGCTTCCACGACGACATCGCCTATGACGACAGCTATAACGGCCTGGTGGTCGACGAGGCCGAGGGCGATCGCCTGGCGGGCGTGCTCGGCGCAAAGCGCGTGC
>DASQIG010000125.1:0-6298 GCA_035631735.1 Burkholderiales bacterium
CCGTAGCGCTGCAGATAGAGGAGCGGACGGCCGCCGACCTTGTGCGGATTGTCGGAGGCGCCGATGATCGCCACCGAGGAGGGATTCAGGGCAGCATCGAGGCTCGCTTGCATCGCGCGGGCATAATACGGCGATGCTCGAAGGCAAGGTGGTGCTCGTCACCGGCGCCGGTGGCGGCATCGGGCGCGACTTTGCGCTGGCGATGGCCGCGGCGGGCGCGAAGGTGCTGGTCAATGACCTCGGCACCTCGGTGAAAGGCGAAGGCGCGAGCAGCACGCCTGCCGAGCAGGTCGTCGCCGAGATCCGCGCCGCCGGTGGCACGGCAATGCCCAATGCGGACAGCGTGGCCGACTGGGCTTCGGCAAATCGGATCGTCCAGGCGGCGCTGGACAGTTTCGGGCGGATTGATGCGGTGGTGAACAACGCCGGGATACTGCGCGACCGGTTTTTCTTCAACCTGTCGCCTGATGACTGGCGCGCGGTGATCGACGTGCACCTCAACGGCTCGTTCTACGTCGCGCGCGCCGCCGCGCCGCACTTCAAGGCGCAGGAGTCAGGTGCGTACATCCATATGACGTCGACGTCCGGGCTGGTGGGCAATCTCGGCCAGGCGAACTACGCCGCGGCCAAGCTCGGCATCGTCGGGCTGTCGAAGTCGATCGCGCTCGACATGGCGAAATACCAGGTGCGCTCGAATTGCATCGCGCCATTCGCCTGGAGCCGGATGATCGGCTCGATACCGACCGAGACGCCGGACCAGCAAGCGCGGGTGGAAGCGTTGAAAAGCATGCAGACGGCGAAGATTGCGCCGTTGGCGGTCTGCCTGGCGTCCGACGCCGCGCGCGAGGTGAGTGGACAGATCTTCGCCGTGCGCGCGAACGAGATTTTCCTGATGTCGCAGAACCGGCCGCTGCGCTCGGTGCATCGCGACGGCGGCTGGAGCGCCGAGGCGATCGCGACGCACGCCATCCCGGCGCTACGCGCGCATTTCTATGCGCTCGAGCGCTCGCAGGATGTCTTTAGCTGGGACCCGGTCTAAGCCGCTTGCGCGAGGCGCTGGTTTGAGTCGACCAGCCGCTCGATCAGCACGCGCATGCACGCCTTGTTGAACGCCGCTTGGCACGCATCCGTCGCCGCGCGCATGGCATCTGCCTTCACTTCCATCACGGTGATCGGCGTGCGCGCCGTGACGGTGCTCGTGCGCCGCTGCGAGCGCTCGGCGAAATAGAGCAGCTCGCCGAAGCAGCGCCCGGCCTTTACGGTGGCGAGGAGCTTGCTGAAGAGCGTGACGTCGACTTCGCCCTCGACCAGGAAGTAGAAGTTGTCGCCGGTTTCGCCCTCGCGGATCAATACGGTTTGCGGGCCGATGGTTTTCCAGGTGGCGATGCGGATGAGCTCCCACAGCGCGACATCGTTGAAGTCGGCGAAGAACGGGAAATCGCGCAGCTTGGTGAACTTCTCCGAGTCGGATACCGTTGCGCCGGCAAGGCGCAGGCTGGCGAAGGCCTGGCTCAGATCCTTGCCGAAATCAAGCCATGAGCGGTAGCGCGCCGACGGGTTCTTCTCCATCGCCTTCATGACGATGGCGTCAAGCAGCCCCGGGAGCTCGGGCCGCAGCATCGCCGGGCGCTGCGGCTGCGTATTGAGGATGGCGTAGGTAAGCGCCGGCTGGGTCGAGGCGCTGAACGGCAGCCGGCCGGTGAGCAGGCGATACATCGTCACGCCGAGCGAGTAGATGTCGGTCTGATGCGTGAGCGGCTCGAGGCGCACCTGCTCGGGCGACATGTAGGCGGGCGAGCCGATGCCGCTGATCTGCGTCGTATCCTGGAGCTTCTGCTGGAAGGAAGCGCCGAAGTCGCTGACCTTGGTCTCGCCGCTCCCGGAAAGCAGGATGTTGCCGGGCTTGATGTCGCGGTGGATGACGCCGTGCCGGTGCGCGTACTCCAGCGCCCGGATGCACTTGAAGATGATCTCCACCACCTTGCTGACGGGCAGCAGCCGCGACACGTCGGCGTGCGCCTCGAGCGTCGTACCGGGGACGTACTCCATGACGAGGTAGCTGCGGCCGGGCTCCACCACGGCGTCGAAGATCTCGACGATGTGCGGGTGGGCGAGCTTGCCGGCGAGCGAGGCTTCGGCGATGAACGACTTGTGCTTCATGCGCTCCTGCTCGCCGTCGGCGTCCTTGTCGAAGAGAAACACCTTGATGGCGACATCGCGCTCGGCGAACGGGTCGCGCGCGAGGTAGACCTTGCTCGTCGCGCCGGCGCCGATCTCGCGCAGCAGCGGATATTTGCCGATGTGCTCCTGGATCTCGAACTTCATGGGCCGAATCTCATTGTCTCGCGAGGGCAGCGATCTGCTGCAGGAGCTCGGACTCCTGGTAGGGCTTGCCGAGGAACGCGTTGACGCCGAGCTCGGCGGCGCGGCTGCGGTGCTTGGGCGCCGTGCGCGAGGAAATGATGATGATCGGGATGTCCATGGTGCGCGGATCGCCGCGCACGTTGCGCGCGAGGTCGAAGCCGTCCATGCGCGGCATCTCGATGTCGACCAGCATGATCGCCGGCAGCTCGCCCTTGAGCTGCTCGAGCGCGTCGACGCCGTCCTTGGCGGTGAGCACGCGGTAGCCCTCGCGCTCAAGCAGCCGGCCGGTGATCTTGCGCACCGTGAGCGAATCGTCGACCACCATCACGAGCGGCGCTGCGCGCGTTGCCTTGCCCGAAAGCTCCGGCGTCACGGTGCTCTTCATCGGCCCCTGGCCGCGGTGCGCGAGCTGCACCGGATTGACGATCAGCACGATCGAGCCGTCGGCGAGCACCGTGGCGCCGGCAACGCCCGGCATGCGAGAGAGCTGCGGGCCGATGTTCTTCACCACCATCTCGCGGTTGCCGATGAGATCGTCGACGTGCACCGCGACGCGATGCACGCCGCTGCGCACCAGCAGCACCAGGTTGTC
This sequence comes from Burkholderiales bacterium, assembly GCA_035631735.1. GTDB lineage: Bacteria > Pseudomonadota > Gammaproteobacteria > Burkholderiales > SG8-39 > SCGC-AG-212-J23. The sequence continues at coordinate 2,957 of DASQIG010000125.1, forward strand.
GTCCTGGATGTTGGTGGCCGCGCGGCTGCCCAGGAGCGCTCGCAGGTAGTGCAGCGGATAGCGCCGGCCCTGGAACTCGATGCTGCCCGCCTCGTAGTGCGAGACGAGCGTATCGGCCTTGATGCGCAGCACCTGCTCGATCGTGGCGGACGAAATGGCGAGCGTCATGCCGCCCGCGCGCACCATCACCGTCTGCGTGACGGCGAGCGTGAGCGGCAGGTAGATGGTGAACGTCGTGCCGCGGCCGCGCGCGCTGGTGACCTCGAGGCGCCCGCCCAGCGCCTGGATCTCGGTGCGCACGACATCCATGCCGACGCCGCGCCCGGCGAGCTCGGTCAGCGACTCGGCGGTCGAGATGCCCGACAGGAAGATGAGCTGGACCTGCTCCGCCTCGGAGGGCGCCTGGTCGGCGGCGAGCAGCCCCTTCTCGATCGCCCTGGCGCGCAGCCGCTCGAGGTCGAGGCCGCCGCCATCGTCCGCCACCACCAGCACGACTTCGTTCGCTTCCTGGCGCAGGCTGATGGCGATGCGGCCGGCCTCGGGCTTGCCGGCCGTGGCGCGCGCCGCCGGAAGCTCGATGCCGTGCACCAGCGCGTTGCGCAGCATGTGCTCGAGCGGCGCCGAGATGCGCTCGAGCACGCCGCGATCGAGCTCCACCTGCCCGCCCTCGATGCTGAGCTCCGCCTTGCGGGCGAGCTCGGCGGCGCTCTGGCGCACGATGCGCTGCAGCCGCTCGGCGAGGTTCGAGAACGGCACCGCGCGCATGCGCATCAGGTCCTGCTGCAGCTCGCGGCCGATGCGCGCCTGCTGAAGCAGCGCGGCGTCGGTCTCGCCGACGTTCTTCATCAGCGCCTGCTGCAGCGTCGCGACGTCGTTCAGGCCCTCGGCCATCATGCGCGTGAGCTCCTGCAGCCGCGTATAGCGATCGAATTCCAGCGGATCGAAGTCCTGGTCGTGCTCGGCGAGCTCCGAGCGGCGCGTCTGCAGCTGGCTGTCGGCCTGGATCTCCACCTCGCGCAGCTGCGTGCGCAGGCGCGCGATGCTCTCGTTCAGGTCAAGCAGGGCCTGCTTGGTCTGGCGCAGCTCCGCCTCGATACGCGAGCGGGCGATCGCCGCCTCGCCCGCTTCCGTGATCAGGCGGTCGAGCCGCTCGGCGTTCACGCGCAATACGGCGGCGGGCGCGGCGGCCGGTGCGCGAGTGGTCTCCGCCGCCTTGGCGGCCCCCGCGGGCGCCGGAGCGCCAGGCGCGCCGAGCCGCTCGAGATCGGTGCTCAGCCGGTCGAGCTTCTCCTGCAGCTCATCGAAGAGCTCGGGCGCCACCTCGCCCGCCTCCAGCGCGTACTCGATGCGGCTTTCCATCAGGTGGGTGAGCTCGCCCAGGCGGATCGCGCCGGCCATGCGCGCGCTGCCCTTGAGCGTGTGCAGCGCACGCTTCACCGCGTCGGCGGCAGTGCGGTCCTGTGGGTTCGCGCGCCAGGCGCGCAGGTCGCCCACGACCTGCGGCACGAGCTCGTGCGCTTCCTCGAGGAACACCGGCAGCAGGGCGCCGTCGAAGTCATCACGCACCTTGCGCTTTTCCGGCGGCCGCAGCGGCACCAGCAAATGGTTCCTGAGCGCCGGCAGCGCGGCGAGCGTTTCGGCAGCCGGCACCGGCGATTCGCCGCGGCCGACGGCGGAGAGCATTTCGCCGAGCTTTTCGATCGCCGCGCCGATCACCCGGCGGTCGGCCGCCTCGACGGTGCGCTCGGCGAGCGGCATCCACTGCTCGAGCTCGGCGGCCACCTGGGCGATCGCCTCGACGCGAGCGGTGTGCGAGGAGCTGGCAAGGGTGTGCGCCGCCCGCGTGAACGCGGCCGAAGCCTCCGCCGCGTCGCTGGCGGCCCATGCCGCGCATTCGCTCTTCAGCGTGGCGACGTGCTGGGCGGCTTCCTTCAAGTAAACGTCGCGCATCCGCGTGATGGCAGAGTCCTCGCCGGCGAGCTTGGCGGCAAGCTCGCTGATCGGCCGGGCATCGACGACCGGCGTCTCGCCGTTGCGCAGACGCTCGATCCAGTCGCTGAAGCAGCCATGGGCGACGGTGGCGAGCTCGAGAAGCTCGTCGGTGGCCGGCTGCTGGCTCTCCAGGAACTGGTTCATCGCGCGCTCGACCTGCCAGGCGGCCTCGCCGAGCTGCGTGAGCCCGACCATGCGGCCGCTGCCTTTCAGCGTGTGGAAGCCTCGGCGAATGGTCGCTAGCTCGTCCACATTCGCCGGCTCGGTGCGGCATTTGGGCAGGCTCGCGGCGACGGTCGCGAGAACCTCGACGGCTTCCTCGAGGAAGACCTGCAGCAGGCTCTCGTCCACCGGCTTCGCGCTCGGTGCGGCTGCCGCAGCGCTCGCCCGCGGCGCGGGCCGCTCCTCGAGACGCGCGAGGAAAAGGTCCAGCGCTTGCTCGCGCGGCTCGCGGCCCTGCGCGCAGGGCGCGACAAACAGGCTCACGCTGCTCAGGCCCTCGGCGATCCAGTCCAGGTCCTCGCCCTGTGCCCTCAGCGTGGCGATCATTTGCTGGCAGCGCTCGATGACCAGCGCCGCCCGCTCCCAGGAGAGCACGCGCAGCGCGCCGTGGATCTGCCGCAGCTGCGGCGCCACTTTCGCCAGGGCGTCCTTTGCCGCATGGCCGCGCGCATAGGCGTCGAGCGCCTGCTCGACGGAGTGCAGGTTTGCAATGATCTCGCCCGCGACGCGCGCGCGTAGCTGCAATGCGCTGACGTGCTGCGTGAGCTCCGGCCGCAGGCCGGCGGCGGCCTTGCCGCTCGCATTGCCTGCCGCGGCCTCCGCGAGCCAGCGCGACATGATGTCGACCTGCTGCGCGGTATCGGCGAGCGGTTGGTCGAAGTGCTCGAGCAGGCTCTGCCCAAGCAGGAAGGCGGAAGCCATTTCGAGCAGCAGGAAATCGCTGCCTTCGGCCTGCTTCTGTGGCAGGCGCTCGGCGGCCACGGCCACGGCGCCGAGCAGCTTCGACAACTGCGCATCGCCGAGCGCCGCCGCGCTTGCCTGAAGCGCAGGCGCGCGCTCGCGGAACGCGGCTACGCTGTTCGCGTCGCCGGCGAGGTAACGCTGCCATATCTGGGTCAGCCCCTGGAGTTTGGCACCCACTTCTTGCTGCAGCGAGCGCGTGTCGCGCGACTCTGCCTCGCTCGAAGCAGGCGCAACGAGCGCATCGAGGCCGTAGAGCCGCTTGATGTCGCGCAGGCGCTGCGTGAGCGGCGCGCAGCATGCAATCGCGTACAGCAGCTCGCGCAGCAGTGGCTCGTTGTCGGCGCGTTGCCCCGCGGCGAGATTGCGAATGTAGATATCGAGCTT
>DASQIG010000126.1:0-2406 GCA_035631735.1 Burkholderiales bacterium
GCGGCGCAGACACGCATGGGCTTACGATCACCGCGGAAAAGACGCCCATCGCCGCCACCGAGGCGATACGCCCGCCGCGCAGCTGCTCCTGGCTCGCATAGAGCCGCTGATGCAGAAAACCGGGCAGGCGCAACTCGTAGAAGCCGAACATCGAGAGCGCAAGCAGCACGAATACGAGCGCAAAGGCGCCCAGCACCCAGACATTCTGCAAGTACGCGGCGATGAGCGATCCCGCGTACGCAGCGCCGATGCCGGCGAGGGCGTACGTCAGCGCCATGCTGAGAACATAGATGAGCGACAGCGCGAGCGCGCGCGATTTGGTGAGGCGGCTGCCTTCGCCGGCGATGATGCCCGACAGGATCGGAATCATCGGCAGCATGCACGGCGTAAACGCGAGCAACAGCCCGAGCACCAGGAAGCCGCCCAGCACCAGCGCGAAATTGCCCTGCAGCAGGCGGGCGATGTCCGTATCGCTCGCGTAGAGCGAGAGCGTCGGCTCGCCGGGCGTGCCCGCCGCCGCGGCACGCAGCGTCGCGCGCGACTCCATTGGCACGTAGCACACGCCCGCATCGGCGCAGCCTTGCGACACCACCTTGAGCTCGTAGGGACCGTCGCCCTGCACCGGCACGCGAATGCTGACCTGGTTGCGATAGATCGGCATGTCGCCGAAAAACTCGTCCTGGTGCGGAATCGCGGCCGGAAATTCGGGCTTGCCGAGCTGCGCGCTGCCAGTCGCGGCGAAGCGGAAGCGATCGCGATACAGGTAGTAGCCATCCGCGATCGCGAAGCGCACCTCCACGGCACCATCGGCCTCGTGCACCGTGAAGCGGAAGGCCTGCTCTGGCTCGAGCAGATCCGCTGCGCTCGCCGCCGGCGCGGCGAGCAGTGCAACCAGGAATAGGAGCGCTTTCAAGTCTTCGTTTCGGCGGCGACCCAGTCCAGGTAAGCGGGCAGGCCGCGCTCGATTGAGACCGCGATGATCTCGGGAAGTTCGTACGGATGCCCGGCGCGCAGCTCGCGCTCGAGCGCCGCATAGCGCTCGCGCGTCGTCTTGATGAGCAGCGGATGCTCTTCGTCGTGCTGCACCGCGCCCTTCCAGCGATACACCGAGCGGCAAGGCGCGAGGATATTGACGCAGGCGGCGAGCTGCTTTTCCACCAGCGTATCGGCCAGCCGCTCCGCGGCGGCGCGCTCAGGCAGATTAGTGAATACCAATAGCGTGCTCATGGCGCAGTCCTTGGTGCACGGTGGGATAGCGCAGCCGCACGCCGAGCACCTGCTTGAGGCGCGCGTTGTCCAGACGTCGCGACTCTTGCATGAACGACAGCAGCTCCGGCGGCACGAGCTCGGCAATGCGGCTCGCGGGCGCGCGCGGCGGCCGCGGCAGGCCGGCGTGATCGGCGACGAGATCCAACCAGTCGCCCATTAGCAGCTCGCTGTCGTCTGCCGCGTTGTAAGTGCCGGCGGGCGCATCGCCCTCGAGCGCGCGCGCGACGGCGGCGGCGAGGTCGTCGGCGTGGATGTGGCTCGTGTAGACGTCCTCCTCCCGGCACAGAACCGGCAGCCGCGCTCGCAGGCGGTCAAGCGGCAGCCGGTCGGCTGCATAGATGCCCGGCGCACGCAAGATGACGAGCGCCGTCCCGCGGGCGGTACCCCACTGCTCGAGCTGTCGCTCGGCGTCAGCGCGGCGCCGGGCGCGCGGCGTTTGCGGGTTGATCGGCCGAGTCTCATCGACCCGCTCGCCGGCACAGTCGCCATACACGCCGCTCGTGCTGATGTAGACCACGCGCCCGGGGACCACCCGCTGCTCGTCCAGCGCTGCGAGGAGATTGGCCGTGCGTGAATCGCGCTCGCCCGCTGGCGGCGGTGGCGCGCAGTGCAACAGCGCGTCGGCCGCGCCCAGCGCCATCGCTGCGCGATGGTCGAGATCGAAGCCCGCGCGCCGCGAAAGGCCGGTGATGGTGAAGCGCGCCGCGAGCAAAGACGTCGCGCGGCGCGCGATGTCGCCGTAGCCCACGACGAGAAGACGCTGCATGCGGCTATTTTATTCGCCCAGGTAGGCCTCACGGACGCGCGGGCTGTCGAGCAGCTCGGCGGAGCGCCCGGCGAGCGCGATGGCGCCCGACTCCATGACGTAGCCGCGCTGCGAGATCTCGAGCGCAAGCCGCGCGTTCAGCTCGACCAGAAAAATCGTCACGCCCTGGGCGGCGATGTCGTGCACCAGCTCGAAGATCTTCGCCACCATCATCGGCGCGAGGCCCATCGACGGCTCATCCAGCAACAGGAGCTTCGGCTGGGCCATCAGCGCTCGCGCGAGCGCAAGCATCTGCTGCTCGCCGCCGGACAGCGTGCCGGCGATCTGCCGCCGGCGCTCGGCCAGGCGCGGAAAGCGCGCGTACTGCGCAG
>DASQIG010000127.1:0-5438 GCA_035631735.1 Burkholderiales bacterium
CGGCCAGGTTGCTTTCCCCGTCGAGCGCTTGCGGCGCGGTCGCCCGGCGTACTCCTGCAGCTTGTACACCGCATCGAGGTATGGATAGTCGGCTGAAGTCACGAGGCTGGTGCCGATGCCGAAGCTGTCGATCGGCGCCCCGGCGCCGACGAGCTCTGCGACGCGATACTCGTCGAGATTGCCGCTCGCAAAGATGATGGCGTCTTTCATCCCGGCCTCGTCGAGCACCTTCCGCACTTGCCGCGAAAGCGCGTCGAGATCGCCGCTGTCCAGCCGTACGCCCTTCATCGTGAAGGACTGCGCCGCCTCGACCGCCTTGCGCGCGCCTTCCACGGTGTCGTAGGTGTCGATCAGCAGGACGGCGTTTTTCGGGAATACGGAAGCGAAGTGCTCGAACGCGGCATGCTCGCTTTCGTGCGCCTGCACGAAGGAGTGCGCCATCGTGCCGAACACCGGGATGCCGAACATCGGGGCCGCGATCACGGTAGAGGTGCCGTCGAAGCCGGCGAGATAACTTGCGCGCGCCGCGAGCACTCCCGCTTCGGCGCCGTGCGCGCGGCGCAGGCCGAAGTCGATCAGGCCCTTGCCGGGAGCCGCGAGCCGCGACCGCGCCGCCTTGGAGGCGATCACGGTCTCCAAGTGCATGAGGTTCAGCACTCGCGTCTCCAGGAGCTGGGCCTCCGGCATCGGCGCCGTTACGCGCAGCAGCGGCTCGTTGGGAAAGAACACGGTTCCCTCGGGGAGCGCGTGGATATCCCCGGTGAAGCGCAGCTTGGCAAGCTGACCGGCAAAGGCGGGGCGGAAAAGCCTCGAGCGCTCGATCCATGCCAGCTCCTCGTCGCCGAATCGCATGTTCTGTATGAGGTCGAGCACCTGCTCGAGTCCGGCCGCGACCAAAAAATTCCGCTGCGGCGGAAGCTTGCGCACGAAGAGCTCGAACACCGCGGTATCGGTCATCCCCAGCTCGAGATAGGCCTGCACCATGGTGAGCTCGTACAGGTCCGTGACGAGCGGACTCGAGATCGGATTCATCCGCAGACGATAGGGCGGCTGCGGCCGGCGCATTTGATGCACATCAACGGCGGCGCCGCCACGCGATGCAGACTGTGCCCATGGACATGACACTCCCGGCACCGCAGCGCGGCGCGCTCGCGGCATGCCAGTTGCGCCGGGCCTGCGACCCGCAGCGCTTCGCGTTCGACACCACGACCGAACTCGAGCCCCTCGAGGCCGCGCTCGGGCAGGAACGCGCCCTCGACGCCATCGAATTCGGCACCGGCATGCAATGCGAGGGCTACAACGTTTTCGCCATGGGCCCGGAAGGCGCCGGCCGCCATACGCTGGTGCGACGGCATCTCGAGAAGCAGGCCGCCGCATTGGGGCCGCCGTCGGACTGCTGCTACGTCTACAACTTCGTTACGCCGCACAAGCCGCTCGCCTTGCGCTTCCCCGCAGGCAAGGCCGTCGCATTCAAGGCCGAGATGGAGCGGCTGATCGAGGATTTGCGCGCGGCCGTTCCGGCAGCGTTCGAAACCGACGAGTACCGCAACCGCCGTCGCCAGATCGAAACGCAGCTCGGCGAACGGCAGGAGCGCGCGGTGGCCGAGCTCGGCGAGCGCGCACGCGCCCAGGGGATCGCGTTGATCCGCACGCCGAGCGGCTTCGGCTTCGGTCCGATGGGCAAGGAAACGATGATGAGCCCCGATGAGTTCCACGCCCTGCCGGCGAGCGAGCAGAAGCGTTACGAAGAGCTGGTCGCGCGCTTCCAGGAAGAGATGGCGCTCCTGCTCCAGGACATGCCGAAATGGCGCCGCGAAGCGCTGAACCAGCTTCGCACTCTTAACCGCGAGGTCACCGGGACCGCGATCGGCGGCTTGATCGACGATCTCGAGACCCAGTACCGTTCCCTGCCGCAGGTTCACGAGTACCTCGTGAAGGTAGAGCAGGACATGCTCGATCACGCGGAAGTGTTTCGGCAGACAAAGGATGGCGAGCCGCAGGTGCTTTTCGGCTTGCCGCTGCCGCAGCCCGAACCCGACGAATCGCCGCTGCGCCGCTATGCCGTGAATGTCCTCATCGAGCATTCCGGAGCGCACGGCGCGCCGGTAATCTACGAGGACAACCCGACGCACGACGCGCTCGTCGGGCGCATCGAGCACATTTCACGGATGGGCGCGCTGGTCACGGACTTCACGCTCATCAAGGCCGGCGCGCTGCACCGTGCCAACGGCGGCTACCTCGTGCTCGATGCTCTCAAGCTCCTCACCCAGCCTTACGCCTGGGAGGCGCTGAAACGCGCGTTGCGCTCGCGCGAGATCCGCACGCAGTCGCTCGGGGAGGCGCTCGGGCTCATCAGCACGGTTTCCCTGGAGCCCGAACCAATACCGTTAGAGGTCAAGGTGGTGCTCGTCGGTGACAGGCAGCTCTACTATCTGCTGCACGCCTACGACCCGGAGTTCGCGGAGCTCTTCAAGGTCGCCGCGGACTTCGAGGACGACGTGCCGCGCAGTGCGGAGAACGACCTGCTCTACGCGAAGGTGATCGCCACTTTTGCGCGCAAGGAGAAGCTGCTCCCGCTCGACCGCGCGGCAGTGGCCAGCGTCATCGACCAGCAGGCGCGCGACGCGGGCGATGCGGAGAAGGTCTCGGCGAGCATGCAGGCGCTCGTCGATCTCTTGCGCGAATCGAACCACTGGGCGAGAGCGGCCGGCCGGGTAGTGATCGGAGCTCAGGATGTGCGCCGCGCCATCGAGGCACAGATCCGCCGCTCCGACCGCGTCAGGCAGAGGCTGCTCGAGGACATGCTGCGCGGCGGCCATCTCGTCGATACCTCGGGAGATCGCGTCGGCCAGGTCAACGGCGTCGCGGTGGTGCAGCTCGGCGACTTCGTCTTCGGCACGCCTCAGCGCATCACGGCCCGCGTGCGCCTCGGGGGCGGCGGCGTGGTCGACATCGAGCGCGAATCCAACCTCGGGGGACCGCTGCACTCCAAGGGCGTGCTGATCCTCTCGGGATTTCTCGCGGGCCGCTACGCGGCGAATACGCCGCTCTCGCTGTCCGCGAGCCTGGTGTTCGAGCAGAGTTATGGCGGTATCGAAGGCGACAGCGCCTCCTCGGCCGAGCTTTATGCCCTGCTCTCCGCGCTGGCCGGCGCGCCGGTGCGCCAGTCGCTCGCCGTCACCGGCTCCGTGAACCAACATGGCGATATCCAGCAGATTGGCGCGGTGAACGAGAAGATCGAGGGATTCTTCGATCTCTGCCGCTCGCGCGGCCTCACCGGCGAGCAAGGCGTGCTCATCCCCGCCGCCAACGTGAAGCACCTCATGTTGCGCGAGGACGTCGTCGAGGCCGTCGCGCAAGGCAAATTCGGCGTCTATCCGGTGCGCACCGTGGATGAGGGCATCGCCCTCCTGACCGGGCTGTCCGCCGAGACCATCAACGCACGCGTCGAGCAGCGCCTCACCGACTTCGCGGAGCGCGCGCGCGCATTCAGGGCCGCAGCGCGGAAGAAGCCTTGGCAGGCAAAGCCCAAACGCGAATGAAAGCGCGCCGGGTCGTCGCCGCCTTGCAGCCGCAACGGCGCCCGAGGGATAGCGTGCGAGCGATAGCAGAGCTGGCATGCAGCATGGAGGCCGAGCTGCTCGGGCTCTTCATCGAGGATCTCGAGCTGCTGCATTTCGCTGCGCTGCCTTTTGCGCGCGAAATCGGCGCCGCCTCCGCGCTTGCGCGCGAGGTGGACCTGGCGGGCATGGAGCGCCTCATGCGCGAGCGCGCCGACGACTTGCGCCGCTCGCTCGCCGAAGCGCTGGCCAGCGGCCAGGTCTCATGGTCTTTCCGTGTCGCGCGCGGCACGGTGGCGGGCGAGCTTCTCGCCGCCGGGAAGGAAGCGCCCGGACCCACTCTCCTCCTGCCACCGGGCAGCGACCTCGAGGCCGAGCCCGAGGTCGTAACGCTCGCCGGCCTTACCGAGTCACGCTTGCGCGAGCTCCTTCGGGGCGCGCGGCCGGTGTTGATCGCGGGATGCCTCAGGCCGCCTTTGGCGGCCGCAACAGCCGCTGCAGGGCGGCAAGCGGACGCGCATTGAGGACATCGGGCCTTTCCAGCCAGCCTCGCCGAGCCTGCCCGACGCCGTAGCGCAAGGCATCGAAGCCGTCGGTCGCGTGCGAGTCGGAACTGATCGCGACGAGCACGCCTTCGTCCCTCGCCATGCGGCAGTGCACGTCCGTGAGATCGAGGCGGTCGGGATGTGCGTTCAGCTCGAGGCAGACGCCCCGGCTGCGCGCCTTGCGCACGATCGCAGCCATGTCCACGTCGTAGGCCTGGCGCTCCTCGATCAGCCGCCCGGTCGGATGCGCAAGGATCGAGAAGTACGGATTGTCCATTGCCGCCAGGATGCGCTCGGTCTGCCGTGCGCGCGGCAGGTCGAACTTGCTGTGCACCGCGCCGACCACCAGGTCGAGCTTCGCCAGCGCCGAGTCGGGCAGATCGAGCTTGCCGTCCTCCAGTATGTCGACCTCGATGCCCTTGAGCAGCGTGATGCCGCGCAGGGCGCGGTTCAGCCGGTCGATCTCGGCGAGCTGTTTCGCAAGGCGCGCCGGATCGAGGCCGTGCGCCATCGTCACCCGGCGTGAGTGTTCCGTGATGGCGATGTAGCGCAGGCCGTGCGCCTTGGCGGCGAGCGCCATTTCCTCGAGCGTGTTCCTGCCGTCGGTGGCCGTGGTGTGGACATGCAGGTCTCCCTGCAGGTCGGCGAGCGCCACCAGGTCCGGCAGCTCTCCACGGCCGGCCGCCTCGAGCTCGCCCTGATCCTCGCGCAGCTCCGGCTCGATATACGGCAAGCCAACGGCGGCATATACCGACTCTTCGGTCTTGCCCGCGATGCTGCGCCTGCCCCGGAATACGCCGTACTCGTTGATCTTCAGCCCGCGCGCGAGACCGAGCTTGCGCACGGCGATGTTGTGCGCCTTGGAGCCGGTGAAGTAATGGAGCGCCGCTCCGAAGCTCTCCGGCGCCACCACGCGCAGATCGGCCTGCAGGCCGCACGCCAGCAACACTGTGGCTTTCGTCGTCCCCTTCGCCAGGATTTGCTTCACTTCCCCATAGCGCACGAAGCGCTCGATCGCTTCGCCGGGGTGAGCGGAGGCGACGAGGAAATCGAGATCGCCCACCGTTTCCTTCATGCGCCGGTAGCTGCCCGCCACTACCGCGCCGAGATATTTGGCATAAGGCTCGGCGTATTGGGCCGCGAAGGCGAGCTTGAACCTGCGCGCCTTGCTCAGCCGCGCATCGACCGCTTCCAGCACCCGGCGTTCCGTCTTTTCGCCGAAGCCGGCGAGCTCGTGCAGCCGTCCCTGCGCGGCGGCCTGCCGCAGCCGCGGGAGCGAATATATGCGCTTCTTGTAGAGCGCGCGCACGCGCTTCGGGCCCAGCCCGGGCAA
>DASQIG010000128.1:0-5855 GCA_035631735.1 Burkholderiales bacterium
ACCGCGCCGGCCAATGGACGAGCTCCTCTACGAAGTGCGCGACGGCGTCGCGTACGTCACCTTCAACCGCCCGCAGGCGCGCAATGCGCTCACCTTCGCCATGTACGAGCGGCTGGCCGAGATCTGCAACGAGGCAGCCGAGAAGCGCTCATCCGTTAATTCGGTGCGCGTGATCCTGATGACGGGCGCCGGCGACAAGGCCTTCGCTGCCGGCACCGACATCTCGCAGTTCCGCACCTTCGACAAGGAAGACGACGCGCTCGCCTACGAGGAGCGCATCGACCGCGTGATGAACGCGATCGAACGCTGCCGCGTGCCGACGATCGCCGCGATCCACGGCGCCTGCACCGGCGGCGGCGCGAGCATCGCCGCGTGCTGCGACCTGCGCATCGCCTCGCGCGCCATGAAGTTCGGTTTTCCCGTCGCGCGCACGCTGGGCAACTGCCTCTCGCTCGCGAGCTACAACCGCCTCGTCTACCTGGTGGGCCCCGCGCTGGTGAAGGACATCGTGTTCCAGGCGCGCCTGATCGAGGCGGACGAGGCGCTCGCCAAGGGCCTCGTCAATGAGCTGTGCGAGGACCAGGCGGCGCTGATGAAGCGCGCCGAGGAACTGGCGCGCCTCGTCGCCGGCATGGCACCGCTCACGCTGCAGGCGACCAAGGAAGCGCTGCTGCGCCTGCGGCCGAAGATCGCGCATGGCGAAGGCAACGACCTGGTCCTCATGTGCTACATGAGCCAGGACTTCCGCGAAGGCATGGACGCCTTCCTCAACAAGCGCAAGCCCGTCTGGAAAGGTAAATAGGGACAGTCCCTATTTTTCTCATTTAGGAGAATCGCAATGCTCTTAGCCGCAAGACACGCCGCCGGCGTACTGCTCATCGCGTTCAGCACGCTGGTTTTCGCGCAGGCGCAGCGCGCGCCATCGGCCTACGAGCCCGAGGTCGGGCAGCCGGGCAAGGACGTCGTCTGGGTGCCGACGCCGCAGACGGTGGTCGACACGATGCTCGAGCTCGCGCGCGTGACGCCGAAGGACTACCTCATCGATCTCGGCTCGGGCGATGGCCGCACGGTGATCACGGCGGCGAAGCGCGGCGCACGCGCGCTCGGCATCGAGTACAACCCGGACATGGTCGAGCTCTCCAGGAAGAACGCGGGCGCGGCGGGCGTTTCAGAGCGCGCCGAGTTCGCGCAGGCCGATCTCTTCGAGACCGATCTCTCGAAAGCGACCGTCATCACGATGTTCCTGCTGCCGGACATCAACCTGAAGCTGCGGCCGAAGCTGCTCGGGCTGAGGCCCGGCACGCGCATCGTCTCGAATACCTTCACCATGGGCGACTGGCAGCCGGACGTGAAACACACGGTGGAGTCGTGCGACGGCTCGTGGTGCACGGCGCTGCTCTGGATCGTGCCGGCGCGCGTCTCCGGCCAGTGGCGCGTGGCGCAGGGCGAGCTCACGCTGAAGCAATCGTTCCAGATGCTTTCCGGGACGCTGAGCAGCGGCGAGCGCACGGTGCCGATCAAGGGCAAGGTGCGCGGCGACGAGATCGTCTTCACCGCCAGCGGCAAGGAGTACCATGGCCGCTACAACGGCAAGCAGGTCGAGCTCAAGTGATTCCCGGAGGAGGAACCCCATGCAGCGGCGCAGCTTCCTGCAGACCATGAGCGCCCTTGGCGCAGCCGCCGGCCTGCCGCTCGGCGCTCGCGCCGCCGGCAAGGCGGCGTACGACCCGGCGGCGAAATACGAGCTCAAGGTGACGGAGGTGCCGTTCCGCCAGAACAGCGCCGGCCGGCAGCTCATGGCGCGTATCTACCAGCCGCAGGGCGCGGGACCGTTCCCGACGCTGCTCGATCTGCATGGCGGCGCGTGGCTGCGCAAGGACCGCAAGGCGGAGGAACCGATGGACCGCGCGATCGCCGCGAGCGGCGTGCTGGTGGTGGCGATCGACATGACGCTTTCCGGCGAGGCCCCCTACCCGGCGTGTGTGCAGGACGCGAGCTACGGCGTGCGCTGGCTGAAACTGCATGCCCGCGGCTGGAAGGGCGATCCGTCCACGCTCGGCATCTACGGCAGCTCGAGCGGCGGCCACGTCGCCGAGCTGCTTGCCATGCGGCCGAACGACGCGCGTTACAACGCGATCCCGCTGGCAGGCGACGCTACGGTCGCCTATGCCGCGACGCGCTCGCCGATCAGCGATCCCTATGCCCGCTGGCAGCAGGCCGAGCGCAGGAAAAACGAGAACCTCATCAACGCCAGCAAGACCTACTTCCGTCCGTGGGAAACGATCCACGAGGGCAATCCGCAGGAAATCCTCGAGCGCAAGGAGAAGGTCGTGCTGCGCCCGCTGCTCATCATGCAGGGCGAGCTCGACGACAACGTGCTGCCTGCGGTGCAGGAAAAGTTCGCGAAGACCTACCAGGCCGCCGGCGGCGACGTGCAGTACGAGCTCTACGCCAACAGCGTGCACGAGTGGGTCGCCGAGCCCGGCCCGCAGACCACCCGCGCGCACGAGATGGTGAAGGCGTACATCGCCCGCCAGCTCGCCGCCTAAAAATGGGTCGCCCCCGCGGAAGCGGGGGCCCAGGTTTTTTTAAAAGATCGTGGGTTCCCGCTTTCGCGGGAACGACGATTATTCCGCGCAGGCCGCGAGCGACTTGCGGTCGGGCGCGCGCGGCGTGCGCCGCTCCCAATCCGGCAGGCTCGTGGGGTCGGCGACGTAGCCGCGGACCGTCGTCACGCCTTTGACGAGCTCGCGCGGGGTGACGCCAAGCGCCTTCACGTCCTTCGCGCAAACGAACACTCGAGCGCCGCTGGCTCGTGCCAGGCGCAGGAGCTCGGTCGTGTCGCGCGTCGCGCGCGGCGCGATGAGGCGCTGCGCCTCGCTGCCGGTCACGAGAATCTTGTACGTCGTAGCGCCCTCCCGCTTCGCATCGGCCAGCGCCTGCTCGAGCGTGAAGCCGTCGCCTGCGATGTAGAGGTTCGGCCCGAGCGGCGCCGCGTGGGCTGACGCGATCAGGGCGAGGGCGGCGAGCTTCATGCGCCAAGCCTAGCCGGGAATAAACCGGCGCGCACATCAGTCTTGCATGCGGTACCACCACTGGGAGACCGGCATGCAAAGCATTGATCGGCGGCAGTTCCTGAAGGTCGCAGGACTGGGCGGGCTGGTATTTGCATCGGGGCTCGCCCGCGGTGCTGACAGCTACGCGTCAGCGCAGGACGAGTTCTTCTTCGTGCAGCTCTCGGACACCCACTGGGGCTTCCAGGGCGCGCCCAACCCGGACGCCGCGGGCACGCTGCCGAAGGCCATCGCCGCGGTGAACGCGCTCGACCCGCAGCCCGACTTCATCGTCTTCACCGGTGATCTGACGCACACCACCGATGACCCGGCAGAGCGCCGCCGGCGGATGGGGCAGTTCCGCGACCTGATCGGAGGGCTGCGCACCAAGCAGATTCGCCTGATGGCCGGCGAGCACGATGCATCGCTCGACTCGGGCGAGGCCTACCGCGAGTTCTTCGGCCAGACGCACTACAGTTTTTCGCACAAGAGCGTGCACTTCGTCGCGCTCGACAACGTCTCCGATCCGACCGGACGCATCGGCGACGAGCAGCTCGCCTGGCTCGCCGCGGATCTCGCCAAGCAGCCGCGCGATGCGCGCATCGTCGTGCTCACGCACCGGCCGCTCTTTCCGCTCTATCCGCAATGGGACTGGGCGACCAAGGATGGCGAGAAGGCGATCGAAATTCTCATGCCGTATCGCAACGTCACGGTGTTCTACGGCCACATCCACCAGGAGCACCACTTCAAGACCGCGCACATCGAGCACCATGCGGCGAAGTCGCTCATCTTTCCGCAGCCCGCGCCGGGCTCGGTGCCCAAGCGCGCGCCGGTGGCGTGGGATGCGGCGCATCCCTACCGCGGGCTCGGTTTCCGGCAGATCGAGGCGGAGCGCGACGAGTACAAGCTCACCGAGCTCCCGGTCCTCAAGGCATGAAGCGGCGCGCCTTCCTGGCGCTGCTGGTAGCGAGCGCCGCATGGGCCGACGAGCCCGCGCCGCGCGTCATCCCCGTCACGGCGCGCAAGTTCGAGTTCCTGCCCTCCGAGCTCGAGCTCAAGCTCGGCGAGCCGGTGGTGCTCGAATTCACCACCGAGGACGCGCACATGGGCTTCGATGCGCCGGCGCTCGGCCTGCACGCGGACATCGTGCCGGGACGCGTGGCGCGCGTACCTTTCACGCCAGGCAAGGCGGGGAGCTACGAGTTCGCCTGCGACGTGTTTTGCGGCTCGGGCCACGAAGAGATGGGCGGCGTGATAATAGTGCGCGCATGACCACCGACCGCGCGCGCTACGAAGCGCTTGTCCTGCCGCACATCGACGCGGCCTATAACCTCGCGCGCTGGCTCACGCGCAACGACCACGACGCCGACGACGTGCTGCAGGAAGCGATGCTGCGCGCCTTTCGCCACTTCGCCGGCCTGCGCGGCGAAGCGCGGCCATGGCTCCTCGCGATCGTGCGCAACGCCTGCTGGACGTGGCTGCGCAGCAACCGCCCGGCGGAGGTTCCGGCGAGCGAAGACGAAACCGAGTCGGACGCGCCCGGACCCGAGGCGCTCGCCGCGCGCGAATTCGACCGGCGTGCGGTGAACGAGGCGATTTCCGCGCTGCCGCTGCCGTTCCGCGAGGCGATCGTGCTGCGCGAGCTCGAGGACCTGCCCTACAAGGAGATCGCGCGCATCGCCGGCATTCCGATCGGCACCGTGATGTCACGCATTGCGCGGGCGCGGCGGCTGCTCGCGCAGGCGCTGCAACCCGCGGCGATACCACGACTGCGAGTGCACAAATGAGAACCGACGAAAGGCTGCACGCCTACATTGACGGCGAGCTCGACGCCGCGGCGGCGCTCGAGCTCGAGCGCGAAATGGCGCAGAACCCGGTGCTGCGGGCGAGCGCCGAGCGCCTGCGGGAGCTCTCGGCCGCGGTGCGCACGCACGCGGAATACCATCGCGCGCCGCGCCGCTTCAGAAAAATCCCCGCAGAGAGAAGGCAATGGCTGACGCTCGCGCCCGCCTTTGCCTTCATGGTTCTCGTCGGCGCCGGCATCGGCGTATACCTCGCGCAACCCGGCGATGATGCCGAGTTCGTCGCGAGCCACGTGCGCGCGACGCTCGGCAACCGGCTGATCGACGTCGCCTCGACCGACCAGCACACCGTGAAGCCCTGGCTCTCGGCGCGCCTGCCCTACTCGCCGCCGGTAGCGGACCTCTCGAGCGAGGGCTATCCGCTGCAAGGCGCGCGGCTCGACTACGTCGGCGGCAAGCGGCTCGCGGTGCTCGTCTACCAACGCCGCCAGCACACCATCGACGTGTACCTATGGCCGGGTGAAGAAACGACCGGGCGCGCCTTTGCCCGCGACGGCTTCAACGTCGAGCAGTTCGCGCGCGGCGGCATGCGCTACGCGCTCGTCTCCGACATCAACCGCAACGAGCTCAGAGATTTCGCCAGACTGCTTCCCTGATCGTCGTTCCCGCGCAAGCGGGAACCCGTGGTTGGAATAATTACGAACCTGTCCCCGAATTAGAAGCACGTTGCGGTTACCGCCGCGTGACGGACGCGCGCGGTTTGCGAACCTGACGGTCAACGCGCGGTCACGCCGCCTCGCTAGTGTGCGCCCCGCAGCACTCACACCAACTCAGGCGAGGAACCATGACCAAGCTCAGGGAAGGCCTGCTCGCGCTCGCGGTCGCGACGCTCGCGCCGGGCATCGCCACGACGGGCGTCGTCGCGCCGGCGCGCTTCTCCGAAGCGACGATGGTCACCTGGCCCGGAACGCGCGTCGAGAGCACCGGCACGGCCGGCAAG
>DASQIG010000129.1:0-5190 GCA_035631735.1 Burkholderiales bacterium
GGGACACACGGTAACGCGCGAGTACTACTACAACGATACCGGCGCCCAGATCGACAAGCTCGCAGCGTCGGTGCAGGCGCGCGCCAAGGGCATCCGGCCCGGCGAACGCGGCTGGCCGGAGGAGGGCTACGCCGGCGAGTAGATCGAGGACATCGCGCGCGAATACAAAGGTGACGTGAATGACGTCGCTGCGGTGCGCCGCTTCGCAGTCGAGTATCTGCGCCGCGAGCAGGATGCAGACCTGGCAGCGTTCGGCGTCAAGTTCGACGTCTACTACCTCGAGTCGAGCCTGTATACCGAGGGCAAGGTCGATGAGGTCGTGAAGCGCCTGCGCGCGAGCGGCAAGGCGTACGAGAAGGACGGCGCGCTCTGGCTGCGCACGACCGAGTACGGCGACGACAAGGATCGCGTGGTGCGCAAGTCCGATGGCAGCTATACGTACTTCGTACCGGACGTGGCGTATCACGTGACGAAGTGGCAGCGCGGCTACCAGCGCGTGATCAACGTGCAGGGAACCGATCACCACAGCACGGTGACGCGCGTGCGCGCCGGGCTGCAGGCGCTCGGCCTCGGCATCCCGCCGGGATGGCCAGAGTACGTGTTGCACAGCTTGGTGAAGGTGATGCGCGGGGGTGAGGAGGTGAGGATCTCGAAGCGCGCCGGTTCTTACGTCACGGTGCGCGATCTGATCGACTGGGTGGGGCGCGATGCGGTGCGCTTCTTCCTGGTATCGCGCAAAGCGGACTCCGAATTCGTGTTCGATGTGGATCTCGCGCGGCAGCGAAGCGACGAGAATCCGGTGTACTACGTGCAGTACGCGCATGCGCGCGTTTGCAGCGTGTTCGCACAGTGGGGAGGTAATCCGGCGGCGCTGGCAGCCGCGCGGCTCGATGCATTGCGCAGTGAGCGCGAAGCGGCACTCGTGCGTCTGGTGGATGCGTTTCCCGAGACGGTGGCGAAGGCGGCGCGCGAGGCCGCGCCGCACGACGTCGCCTTCTACCTGCGCGAACTCGCGGCGCAGTTTCACAGCTACTATAATGCGGAGCGCATCCTCGTCGATGACGAGGAGCTGCGCAGCGCGCGACTCGCGCTCTGCGCCGCAGTCCGCCAAACGCTGGCCAACGGGCTGTCGCTGATTGGCGTCAGCGCCCCGGAGAAGATGTGATGGCACAAGCCACAATCGCGAACAGAACGCGGCGGCGCTCGGAGGGCGGCTTCCTGCTCGGCATGTTCGTCGGCGTGCTGCTCGGCCTCGCCGTGGCGCTCGCGATTGCGTTCTACCTGAACAAGGGGCCGATGCCCTTCCAGAGCGCGCGGCCGGCGAAGGCCGACAAGGATCTCGCCGCGGGCAAGCCGCCGGCGATTGCCGGCCTGCCGCAAGGCTCGGCCGCGCCGCTGGCCGTGCCCGAGAAGCCCAAGTTCGACTTCTACAAGATCCTCCCCGGGCAGGAGGAGCCGGTGAGCGAGAAGGAGCTGCGCGAGCGCGCGCGCCAGGCGCGCAGCGGTCAACAGCAAGGTCCGAAGGACGTTTATTTCATACAGGCGGGGTCGTTCCAGAACCCGGCGGAAGCCGACAACCAGAAGGCGAGGCTGGCGATCCTCGGCTATGAGTCGAGCGTCGAGCCGGCGAACCTCCCCGACAAGGGCACCTGGTATCGCGTCCGGCTCGGGCCCTATACCAAGGTGGAAGAGCTCAACCGCGTGCGCCAGGCACTGGCGCAAAACGGCATCGAGGCGAGCCTCGTGAAGATCAAGGAGCCGCAGTAAGCATGGAAAAGGTCTTTAAGCTGTTCATCGCGGCGCTGGTCGCCGCGCCGCTCATCGCGCTCGGGCAGGGCATCAGGCCCCAGTACTCCGAGCTCAACCCGCCGCAGCCGGTCGACAGCGACGGCAAGAAGGTCGAGGTGGTGGAGTTCTTCTGGTATGGCTGTCCGCACTGCTACAACCTCGAGCCGCTGATCGAAACCTGGTCGAAGAAACTGCCGCCGGACGTGGAGTTCCGGCGCATCCCGGCGGTCTTCAACGAGCGCTGGGCCCACGATGCAGCGATCTACTACACCTTCGAAGTGCTCGGCGTGCTGCCGAAGCTGCACCGGCCCTTCTTCGACGCGATTCATCGCGACCACCTGCGCACCGATGACCCGCAGGCCATGACCGAGTGGCTCGGCCGCAACGGCGTCGACTCGAAGAAATTCTTCGACACGATGAAATCGTTCGGCGTGCAGAGCAAGACGCGGCGCGCCGCGCAGTTGAGCGTCGCCTACAAGATCGACGGCACGCCCGCGATGGCGGTGCAGGGCCGCTATACCGTGAGCGCCGACCAGGGCGGCAGCCGCGAGGGCATGCTCGACACCGTGTCCTACCTGGTCAACATGGTCAGGAAGGGCAAATAGGGAGCCGCAGCAGCAGCCGCTCCGTCGTAATCACCGGCGCTTCGTCCGGCATTGGGCAGGCGCTCGCGCGCTACTACGCTGCACCGGACGCCGTGCTCGGCCTCATTGCCCGGCGGCCGCCGCCTGACGGCTTGGCCGGCACCGTCGTCAGCTACCCGCTCGATGTCACCGATCTCGCTGCGCTTGCCGATGCCGCGCGCGACTTCATCGGCCGCTTCGGCGCGCCGGAGCTCGTGATTGCGAATGCCGGCGTCAATACCGGCACGCACGGCGACGATCTCGCCGACGTGGAGACGCTCAGGCGAATGCTGGATGTGAACGTGACCGGCATGGCGGCCACGCTCGCCGCTTTCGCGCCGGCGATGCGTGAGGCGCGCCGCGGCACGCTGGTCGGCGTCGCGAGCGTCGGCGGCTTTCGCGGCCTCGCCGGCAATGGGGCCTATTGTGCGTCGAAGTCGGCGGTGATCACGTGGCTCGAGAGCCTGCGGGCGGAACTCCACGGCAGCGGCGTCGCGGTGGTGTGCATCTGCCCGGGCTATATCGACACGCCGATGACGCGCGTCAACCGCTTCCGCATGCCCTTCCTCATGAGCCCGGACCAAGCCGCCCCGCGCTTTGCGCGCGCCATCGCGGCGCGCCGGCGCCTGGCCGTCATCCCCTGGCAGATGGCGCTGGTGGCGGTCCTGCTGCGTGCGCTGCCAGGCTGGCTCTACGACCGGCTTGCCGCGCGCGCGCCGCGCAAGCCGCGCCACCTGCCCGTCAAATAAGCCGCACCATCGCGTAGCTGCCGGGCGCGTCCTCGAGCGCATGCGCGGGAATGCGCGCCGGGACCTTCTCGCCGCCGTTCAGCGTATCGATCCAGCGCTGCCAGTCTTCCCACCAGGAGCCGGGCTGTTGCGTGGCGCCCGCGAACCAGTCGTCGGCGGTCGGCGCCAGCTCGGGATTGGTCCAGTAGTGATACTTCTTCGCCGCCGGCGGATTGACGATGCCGGCAATGTGACCCGAGCCGCCGAGCACGAAGCGCACCGGGCCGCCGAGGTATTGCGCGCCCTGGTACGTCGTCTTCCACGGCGCGATGTGGTCCTCCACCGTGGAGATGAAATAGCTCGGCAGCTCGACCTTCGACAGATCGATCGGCACCCCGCGCAGCGAGATGCCGCCCGGCACGCCGAGCAGGTTCTTCAGGTACATGTTCCGCAGGTAGAAGCTGTGCATGCGCGCCGGCATGCGCGTGGAGTCCGCATTCCAGTACAGCAGATCGAACGGGAATGGGTCCTTGCCCAGCAGATAGTTGTTCACCACGAACGACCAGACGAGATCGTTCGCGCGCAGCAGGTTGAACGTGCCCGCCATCTCCGAGCCCTCGAGATAGCCGCGCTCGTTCATCGTGTGCTCGAGGTTCGTCACCGTCTGCTCGTCGATGAAGACGCCAAGCTCGCCGGGCTCGGAGAAGTCGAGCAGGCTGACGAAGTAGGTGGCGCTCTTCACCCGGTCGTCGTGCTTCGCAGCGAGATAGCCGAGCGTGCCGCCGAGCAGCGTCCCGCCCAGGCAATAGCCGATGAAGTTGAGCTCGTGCTCGCCGGTCGCGCGCCGCACCGCCTCCATCGCCGCGAGCGGCCCCTCGATCATGTAGTCGTCGAAGCTCTTCTGCGCGAGGCGCGCATCCGGGTTCACCCACGACATGACGAACACCGTGTGGCCCTGCTCTACCGCCCAGCGGATGAACGAGTTCTTCTCGCGCAGGTCGAGGATGTAGTACTTGTTGATCCAGGGCGGGACGATGACGAGCGGGCGGCGGTAGACCTGGCTCGTGATCGGCAGGTACTGGATGAGCTGCATCAGGTCGTTCTGGAAGATCACCTTGCCGGGGCTCGTCGCGACGTTGCGCCCGAGCTGGAAGGCGGTCTCGTCGGTCATCGAGACGCGCAGCTGGCCGCCGCCGCGCTCGAGGTCGCGCAGCAGGTTGTTCATCCCGCGCACCAGGTTCTCGCCGCCGGTGGCGATCGTCTCGCGCAGCACCTGCGGATTGGTCATCAGGAAGTTGGACGGCGCCATCGCATCCACGAACTGGCGCGTAAAGAACGCGACCTTGCGCTGCGATTCCGGCGGCAGGCCCTTCACCTGCGCGACCGCCTGCTGCATATGGCGCGCGGTGATGAGATACGACTGCTTCAGGTAGTCGAAGACGAAATTCTTGGACCACTCCTCGTCCTTGAAGCGCCAATCGCCCTTCGCCGGCTCGGCGATCGGCGGCACGTCGACGCCGAAGAGCTTCATCCACGCGGCCTGCCACAAGCGCAGGTAATCGAGCCACAGGCTCATCGCTTCGGACGCCATCAACGCCGGGTTTGCGGCCAGGCGCGCGTAGAGATCCATGAACGCCTTGGCAATGCCGAGCTCGTCGCGCATCACGGCGGACATCATTTCGCCCTGTTTGCGCACCACGTCGCCGAGGATGCGCGAGGAACGCTCGGCGACCGACTGGGCGACGCGGGCGAGCTCGGCGCTTTCGGTGGGGTTAGCGGGCTGCATACCGCATGATGCCATCAGGCCCGGCTGTGCGCTTTGCCTCACCTGCGTAATACAGGTAGTGCAGGTGGGCTATCGCCTCGCCCATCGCGAAAAAAGTCTGGTGCGCGTCGAGCGGCCGGCGAAACATCACAGGCAGGAGCTCGCCTGCGCTGCGCGCCGCCTTGCTCAGCTCCCGTTTCAGCTCGTCGAACCGCCGCCGGTGATGCGCCTCCAGTTCCGCCACCCGGTCGTGCGCCCCGCGGAAGGGCTTGCCGTGCGACGGCAG
>DASQIG010000130.1:0-5687 GCA_035631735.1 Burkholderiales bacterium
GATGAGCGGCCCGTGACTCGCCGCGTAGGCGCCGACGAAGCTAGCCACGGTTCAGGCGCCGGATGAATTCGTCGTCCTTCATGCCGGTGGCGAAGAAGTAGTAGCGCAGCAGATACGGATTGGTGCGCGCCGCGAGGAACGGCACGTCGTTCTCGGCAATCGCGCGCTTCACACGCTCATCGAGCGGATAGCGCGCGAGGACCTTGTCGCGCTCCGCACGGAACTCGGCAGCGGCAGCGGGCGACTGCAGATCAAAGAACAGCTTGGAGAGCCAATAGTCGCGCATGAATTCTGCACTTAGTACGTAATTATTATTTCGTACTTAGTACGGAATTCATGCCCAGCGGAACGTCTGCTCGGCCTTGCCGATGCGCTCGTTGTCGCGGTTCGACACGCCCCACTGGTCGGTGCGCCCGGGCGGCCACTTCCAGTCCTCGGGCCCGCCGACCTTGTAGCCGTCGCCGACCTCTCCGACTTCGGCGGTGTACTCGATCACGCCGCCGTGCGGCCCGACGAAGTAGCCGAACACATTGTTGCCCGGCCCATGGCGCCCGGGTCCCCAGACCGGTGGAAAGCCCGCGTCGCGCATGCGGCCGATGCCGCGCATCACGCCGTCGATGTCCGCCATCTCGAAGGCGATGTGATTGAGCGACGCGAACCCGGCGCGCGCGTACGCGATGCAGTGGTGCACGCGGTTGCAGCGCACGAAGCTCATGTGGCGCGTGCGGTCGGAGAGCTTGAAGCCGAGCTCCTCGATGGCGAAGCGCTCGGCGGCATCCGCATCCTTGGAATTCAGCACGACGTGCGAGAGCTGGATCGGGCGGTCGCGCTGCGCGGCGAGCGGCGCCACCGGCGTCTCGACGACGAAGCGGTAGCGCTCGCCTTCGGGTCCCGTCACCTCGCGCCCGGCGCCGATCTCGCTGCGCGTGCCGCAGAAGGTAATGCTGCGGAGCGCCGGCGCACCGCGCTCGAGTCCGATGATGTACGGCAGGCCCGCCGTCCCGCGCAGCCTGACGGTGTTTTCGTTGCCGGCGCGCGTGAGGCCCCAGACCTGCTCGAAGAAACGCGCTGTGCCTTCGACGTCCGCTACCAGCAATTCGACGCTCTGGAGTTTCATACCGCCCTCAATTAAAGCTCAACTTGCCGCGCGGCTTGTCGCACGCCGCAGTCCGCTCGCGCGCGCCTTTTGCCTCGTTCCAGACCAGGCGCTTGTCCAGATAGGGTAACGGTGCCTCCGGCATGTCGCCGGGACGCACGCCGTGTGGCCACTCGCTCGGGCAGACGGCGGTGAAGCTGGCGTAGCCGCCGGTGCCGCCCTTCAGGCGCGGGAAGCCGATCGCGACGAGCGCGCCGGTCTCGGGCACGAGATCGAGGTTGGCGACGCCCTCGGCCTGCATATAGCCGTTGTTCATCAGCCAGTCTTCGCCGATCAGCGTCGGCGTCGAATCGGTATCGAGCGCCTCGTGGCCATGCAGCAGGATCTGCCTCTCGAGATGCAGGAACTTGAGCGCATCGAGTGTCACGCCGGGGAACTTGCCGTCGGCCGGCTGGAAGCGCGCGTTGTCGGGCCAGCGCTTGTACCAGTCGGAGCGCACCATCACGACGCTGCCGGCCGGCACGCGGCCGTGCCGTCGCTCCCAGGCGCGCACGTCGTCGACCGTCAGGTGGTAATTCACGTCTTGCGCGACCTTGTCGGCGATCGAGATCACCGCCAGCTTCTTCAGCGCGAGCGTCGGCGGCAGCTCGTCGATCGCCGGGAAGCACTGGTGCCAGTGCGCCGGCGGATCGAGCTGCGTGCCGAACTGGTCGGCGGCGAAGTTATAGGCGGTGGTCTCGAGCCCGGTCTTCTCATAGGTAAGCGCAGCGTACGGCGACTTGTCGTCCAGCCGCGCCGTGCCCTGGCTGAACTTCGTGCTCGGTGGAAAGCCCTTCCAGATCGGCGCGTCCTGCGTCAGCACGTGCGAGAGCGAGACATAGCGCGCCTTGGCAAACGCGCTGTCCCAGACGTCCCACAGGCCGCGCGCCGGGCGCTTCGCCGGCTGCGCGGCGAGCGGCGGCACCGCGCCGGCAGTTAAGGCAACGCTCGTGAGCTTGAGCAGCGTGCGTCTGTCCATGGCTCCTCCTCGGCGATCTGCAGGCGCGAGTTTAAGATTACGCATGCCCTCCATACCACGTCAGGCGGCGCTCGCCGCGTTGCTGCTCGCCGCCGCTGCCGGCGGCGACCCGGCGCATGCCCAGTCCTATCCCAGCAAGCCCGTCACGCTCATCGTGCCGTACCCGCCCGGCGGCGGCACCGATTTCTTCGCCCGCACCGTCGGCCAGAAGATGGCCGAGACGCTCGGCCAGCCGGTCGTCCTGGTGGTGGAGAACCGGCCCGGCGCGGCCACGATCGTCGGCGCGCAAGTGGCGGCCAAGGCCCCGGCCGACGGCTACACGGTGCTCCTCGGCGACAGCGCGACCTACGCCATCAACCCGAGCCTCTACAAAAAGCTTCCTTACGACCCGGTGAAGGACTTCGCGCCAGTGAGCCTCACCGGGCGCTTTGCGCTGCTGCTGGTGGTGAATCCGGCGGTGCTGCCGGTGGATTCGACCAAGGCGCTCGTCGCACAGGCCAGGAAGCACCCGGGCGGGATCGCCTACGGCTCGCCCGGCTCGGGCAGCCCGCATCACCTCGCGATGGAGCTGTTCAAGCAGCGCGCCGGAATCGATCTCCTGCACGTCCCGTACAAGGGCGCCGCGCCCGCGGTGCAGGACCTGCTCGGCGGCCGCATCGCCACCATGTTCCTCGACCTCGCCGCCGGCGCGCCGCAGGTTAAAGGCGGCAAGGTGAGAGCGCTCGCGGTAGCATCGCCCACGCGCATCGCCGCGCTGCCCGACGTGCCGACGCTCAATGAATCCGGCTTTCCGGGTTTCGAGGCCTGGGCGTGGCAGGGACTCGCCGTGCCCGCCGGGACGCCGAAGGAAATCATCGCCAGGCTGAACAGCGCGTATGCCAAGGCGATCGCCGATCCGGCGGTGCGGCAGAAAGTGAGCGACGCGGGCATCGAGCCGCTGCAGAGCACGCCGCAGGAAATGGCGGACTACATCAGGAGCGAGACGGCGAAATGGGCAAAGCTCATCGCCGATCGTCACATCACCGTCGACTGAACCACTCAACAGAGGAGAGCATGACCATGATTCGCAATTTCGCGCTGGCGGGTGTCTGCGCCGCATGGCTGGCAGTGCCGGCGTTCGCGCAAGCGCCGGCCGCTGTATCACTCTGGCGCCTCGACTGCGGCACGGCGGCGAAGCCAACCGCCATCGCCGAGCGCTTCAGCGACACGTTTGCCTACCCCGCCGACAAGCTGCAGCCTTTCACCTATAGCTGCTACGTGGTGAAGCACGGCGACGATTACATGGTGTGGGACACCGGCTTCGTACCCGGCTCGAACCCGAACGCGCCCAAGGTGAGCCTGAGCGACCAGCTCTCACAGCTCAAGGTGACCCCGGAGCAGGTGAAGTACGTGGGCATCAGCCACTATCACGCCGATCACACGAGCCAGCTGCCGTCGCTGCCGAACGCCACGGTCCTCATCGGCAAGGGCGACTGGGACGCCATCACTGCGCCGAAGCCCGCGCAAGGCGTGAACGCCGCGGCATTCACGCACTGGATCTCGGGCGGCGGCAAGGTCGAGCCGCTGTCGCTCGACAAGGACGTGTTCGGCGATGGCAGCGTCGTGGTGCTGCGCACGCCCGGTCACACGCCGGGGCATAGCTCGCTGCTCGTGCGCCTGAGGGAAAAGGGCCCGGTGATCCTGAGCGGCGACGCCGCGCATTTCCACGAGAACTACAACTCGAACGGCGTGCCGGCCTTCAACTACGACCGCGCCGAGACCGTCGCCTCGCTCGAGCGCATCAAGAAGATCGCGGCCAATCTCAAGGCGACCGTCATCATCCAGCACGATCCGCGCGACATCGCGAAGCTGCCGGCGTTCCCGGCCGCAGCGCGTTAGCCACCGATGACAGCTCGCGCCGCGCTTCTCGACCTGCATCGTGCGCTGGTCGAGGAAGAGCGGCGCGACCACGAGAAGACGCTCGGTCGGCTCACCGGCGGCGAGTTCCTGCGGGCGCTGATCACGGATCCGGTGTTCGCCTGGCTCGCGCCGCTCACCACGCTCATCGTGCGCCTGGACGAGCTCGAGGAGGCCGGCGCGGCCGATGTGCTCTTCGCCGCGCGGGCATTGCTCTCGGAGGATTCCGAGTTCCGCCGGCGCTGCACGGCGCTCATTCAGCGCAGTGCCGACGTCGCCTTTGCCTACGCCGCCGCGAAGCGCGCGCTCTCTTAAAGGGGGACGGACCCCGTTTTTCTCATTTCGCCGCGAGCGGCGGCTGCGTGCCCTTGATCTGGATGCGGTAGCCCGAGCGCACGTTCGGCCAGTAGTCCCAGATCGCCCGGTGCTGCGTGCAGCGGTTGTCCCAGAAGGCGATCGAATGCTCGCGCCAGTGAAAGCGCATCTGCCATTCGGGGCCCTCGATGTGGTCGAACAGGAATTCGAGAATGGCATCGCTCTCCTCGCGCGGCAGCTCGTTGATGTGCGTCGTCTGACCGCGGTTCACGTAGAGCAGCTTCTTGCCGGTCCAGGGATGCAGCGCGACGACCGGATGCGAGCTCACCGGATACTCGGTCTTCGTGCCCTTGTCGAAGAGCTTGGCGCCGTCGTGCGTCGCGCTGAGCCCGAGCAGGAACTGCTGCATGCGCGGCGAGAGCGCGTCGTACGCGGCGTACATGCTGGCGAACAGCGTGTCGCCGCCGCCGTCCGGCGGAATGATGCGCTGGTGCAGGATGCTCGCCATCGGCGGGATGGCGGCGCACGACTGGTCGGTGTGCCACACCTCGCCGGAGACGCGCCTGGAACTCGCGTCGAAATGCTGGCGCCGCGCCTCGGGGTACTGCTCATCGGGCCTCGACGCCGTGCCTTCGCCGCCGACGTGGATGTGCAGCTCGCCGAAGTAAAGCGCGAAGCGCCGGTGCATCTCGAGATCCAGCGGCTGCTCGCGGAAGAAGATGACGCCGTGCCTCGCCAGCGCGTCCCGGATGTCGCTCACCTCCCCGGGCGAGAGCGGCTTCGTCAGGTCGAGGTTGCCGATCTCGGCGCCGATGTGCGGCGAGAGCGGCGTCACGGAGATCGTCGCCATGTCAGAGTCCGAGGATACGCTCGGCGTTGCGGTGGAAGATCTTCTCCATCACCTCGTCGGCGTAGCCGAGCTCCTGCCACTCCTTGAGGATGCGCTGGTACGGCATGCTCGGGTAATCGCTGCCGAACATGATCTTGTCCTGCAGCCGGCCGCGGATATCGACTTTCAGATTCCCGGGAAAATATTTCGGCGCCCAGCCCGACATTTCCCAGTAGACATTGCCTTTGTGCAGCGCTACCGCCGTCGTCTCGTCGACCCACGGCCAGCCGGGATGCGCCATCACGATCTTCAGCTTGGGGAAGTCCGCGGCCAGCCGGTCGATCGACGCCGGGTGCGCGTGCCGGATGATCGCGCCGTGCCCGCCCGGCATCCCCGCGCCCATGCCGGTCGTGCCGACGTCGATCATCACCGCGGCGCCGAGCTCGGCAATGCGCTCGAACATCGGCCGCGCGCGCGGCTCGTCGACGGCGAAGTGCTGCATGATCGGATGGAAGTGAAAGCCGATGAAGCCG
>DASQIG010000131.1:0-3456 GCA_035631735.1 Burkholderiales bacterium
GCCCACTCGATGCACTGGTAGAAGTCCTGCGTCTCGCGCGGCGAGAAGTGATCGATGTAGCCGGGCGAGCGCCCCGCCCCGCGCGAGTCGACGCGCACGCAGGCGTAGCCCTCGGGCACCCACTTCTCCGGATCGACCACTTCCCAGGCCTGGTAGGTGTTCGACGAGCCGTACGGCACATCGGGATGCTCCGCGACCATGCGCTGCCACGCCGAGGGATAGCCGTCCTGGAACGCGAGCCCCTTGGCATAAGGACCGTAGCTCAGGATCACCGGGTAGCGGCCCTCCTCCGGCGGGCGAAAGACGTCGGCGCGCAGCACCAGGCCGTCGTCCATGACGATCGGCACGTCCCACTCCACGCGCATGCCATCGCGCAGCTCGCCGCGCGCTGCTGCCATCAGCCCCATCCTCCTCGGCGCGGATTTGAGCCTCGCCGCCTCCGGCGTGTCAACCCGGTTTCACCGCTGAATCGCGGTACATGAACGCGACGATGGCGCCGAGGACGAGGAGCAGTATCCCGTCGAACACGATCTGCTTCACCACCGTCGCGCCCGGCATCGGCTGCACCACGTAGTAGATGAGGTACAGCGGCACCGTGGTCAGCAGCACGATCGCCACGCCGTAGCGGATGCCCTGCCCGAGCCACGGTCTTGCCTCGACGCCGCGCGCGTAGATCCAGACGAAGGCGCCCGACATGATGATGTGCGCGAGGATCATCAGCGGGAAGAAGTTCTGCGCCTCCGCCTCCTGGCGGAAGAGATTGGAGAGCTGCGCGTAATCGGCATGCAGCAACACACCATGCACGATAAAGCTGCCGATGAACCACGCGATGAATACAACCAGCCAGGCCAGGAAAAAGCGTTTATTCATATTCGTGTCCCCTTTCAAGTGCGTTGCAAAGCCAGATGATCGCACCGCGGCACGATCTCGTACCATGCGCCCTCAAGGAACGAGCGAGGTGCGTACCTCATGAAAATCGGCATCGCCGGCATCGGCAAGATGGGCGCGGGCATCGCGGCGCGGCTCGCAAACCTCGGGCACGAGATGATGGTCTGGAACCGGAGCGCCGACAAGGCGCGCGCCACGGGTCTGAAAATAGCGCAAACGCCTGCCGAACTCGCGGCGGGTAGCGAGACGGTGATCAGCATGCTCGCCGATGCCGCGGCGGTGAACTCGGTGTACGCGCAAATGCTTCCCGCAATGCGCGGCCGGCTTTTCATCGATATGAGCACGGTGCGCCCTGACGTTTCTGCGGCGCTCACCGCCAAGGTGCGTGCCGCCGGCGGCGCGTTCATCGAGTGCCCGGTGGGCGGCACCGTCGGCCCGGCGCGCGAAGGCAGGCTCTTCGGCTTCGTCGGCGGCGAGCCGGCGGACGTCGCGCGTGCGCGGCCGATCCTCGAGCAGATGTGCCGCCGAATCGAGCACCTCGGCCCGGTCGGCGCCGGCGCCAGCATGAAGCTCGCGATCAACCTGCCGCTGATCGTGTACTGGCAGGCGCTCGGCGAAGCGCTATCGCTGATCAGGCACCTGAATCTGGATCCAGCGCGCGCCATGGACATCCTCGCTGACACTTCCGGCGCGCCGACGATGATGAAGAACCGCGCGCCGGCCGTCGCCGCGGCGCTGGCCGGCAAGGAGAATGCGCCGACCGTGGCGATCGACACGCTGAAGAAGGATCTCGCCGAGATGCTCGCCGAAGCGAAAAGCCGCGGCTACGACGCGCCGGCTACGCGAGCGGCGCTCGCGGGCTTCGAGCGTGCCTCGCGTGCCGGGCTCGGTGCGAAGGATTGCACCGTTGTTCCGGTGCACTGGCTGAATTCTGTACTTAGTACGTAATTCAATTACGCACTAAGTACGAAATTTCGGCCGGTAACGCGGTCGAAGATATCGGCCGACAGCGAATCACCGCGCCAGGCGACATGCTGGTCGGGCCGGATGAGAGCGCACCGCGCCTGATACAGATCCCGGACGCTGGACTCGCGCAGCAGCTTCAGCGGCACGCGTGTTTCGACTTTTGGCGCACCGTCGCCGTCGGTGATAAGCAGCGTGAAGCCCGCACCGAAGTGGTCGTAGAGCGAACTGCCATCGGCAAGCCACGCGTGCGGCGCGAGACAGCCCGGATGCGCCGAAGGCACGTAGTCCCTGAAGTGCCGCGGCGGTGGCGTGCTGCCATCCGCGACGACGATCGGCGAGCCGCTGTAGTTATAGCCGAGCACGACGCCGAGCGTGTTGAACTCGCGGACCTTCGCCGCCTTGATCGCTGCGCCGACCTCTGCGCGCAGCCGCGCCCCGTCGGGCGTCGCGTCATCGAGGCCAGGCTGCCACAGGTGCTTCGGCAGCAGCGCGTGGTTCGCCACCGCTTCGTCCATCACGAACTCGTGCACCGGCCGGCGCTCCGCTTCGTAGCTGTCGAGCAGGCGCGGCCCGCCCCAGCCCTGCAGCAGCGCGGCGATCTTCCAGCCCAGATCGACCGCGTCCGCGATGCCCATGTTCATGCCGTAGCCGCCGAAAGGCGGGTGCACGTGGCACGCGTCGCCTGCCAGGAAGACGCGCCGGTCGCGATAGCGGTCCGCGATCAGCCGATGCGCAACCCATTCATCGTTGCTGAGGAGCTCGATCGGCAGATCCACTCCAGTCGCCTGGCGGATGAGTTGCTTCGCACCCTCGCCCTCGAGCCTCCTGCCCTGCGGCAGCGTGGCGCCGAAAAACCAGATGTCGCCCTTGTCCATCGGCCCGGTGACCGAGGGCGCGTCGGCGTTGACCAGCCAGTACATGGTCGCCGGACCGAGCGCATGCGCGCGCGAGATGCCCGGCGCGCGAAAGATGGTGTTGCAATGCCGGCCGAGCGCGGCGCCACTCATGACTGCGCCGACGAGACCGCGCACGGTGCTGCGCGAGCCATCGGCACCGATCAGGTATCGGCACTCGATCGTCTCTTCGCCCACGCGAGCTCGCACGCCGCTTTCATCCTGCGTCAAGGATTCGAGGCGGCGGCCAAACTGGATGCGAACGCCGGGCAGCGACTCGGCATGCGCCTTCAGCACTTTCTCGAGCTCGTATTGCGGAATCCATTGGCCGTGCTCGGAATAGAGCGGGTTCTTGCCGGGCGCGCAGTAAGAGGCGTTCTCGAAGCGGCACAGCTCGAAGCCGGTCAGCCGCGTCGCGAACACGATGTTCGAGGGATAGTCGACGCCGAGCGGCGAAGCGGCAGCCAGCCTGGCGGCAATACCCCAGCGGCGCAGGTGCTCGCGCGTGCGCACGTTGGTGGTCTTCGCGCGCGGCGCGACGCCGACGCGGTCGTGCTGCTCGACGACGAGGCACGACACGGCGCGATGACCGAGCTCGATGGCCGCGGCGAGGCCGACCGGGCCGGCGCCGACGATGAGCACGTCGACCCGCGTGCGCGTCATTGCGGCTTGATTTGCAAACTCATAGCCGTAGCAACTTGAGGGCGTT
>DASQIG010000132.1:0-3076 GCA_035631735.1 Burkholderiales bacterium
CATGCGCTCGATCACCGGCTGGGAGAGGCGGTTGATGTCGCCGCCCGCCTGGCCCGCCGCCACCTGCACGTCGCAGGCCCGCTGCAGCGTCCAGAGCCGCAGATAGGCCTCGGCGACGTTGCGGCCCCAGGAGAGCAGGCCATGGTTGCGCAGGATCATGACGTGCTTGTCGCCGAGATCGCGCACCAGGCTCTCGCGCTCGGCGAGATCGACGGTCACCCCTTGCAGCTCGTGGTAGGCGACGCGCCCGTGCAGCATCGCGCCGTAGAAGTTATGGCTCGACAGGCCTTCTTTCAGCGACGCGACGGCGACGCCATTCGTCGTATGCGTATGCATGACGCAGTGCGCCTGCGGATGCGCGCCATGAATCGCCGAGTGGATCACGAAGCCGGCGCGGTTCACCGGCCACTTGGTCTCGCGCAGCGCGTTGCCCTCGAGGTCGATCAGCACGAGGCTCGACGCCGTTATTTCGCGGTAATGGAGGCCGAAGGGATTGATCAGGAACCGTGGCTCGGGGCCGGGCACCCGCAGCGTGATGTGGTTGAAGATCATCTCCGTCCAGCCGAGCATGTCGAAGATGCGGTAGCACGCCGCGAGCTCGACGCGCGCCTTGCGCTCGGCCTCGGTCATCGGCAGGTCTTTCGCCGGGCGGGCCGCCGTCTGCAGGTAGATGGTCATGGCCGGGAGTTTACTCTGCCGCTATGGCGCGACGCAGCCGCTCCACCACCTCGGCGTCGTCCCACTTCACCGCGCCGAGATGCCGGCCGATCTCGCGCCCCTGGCGGTCGATGAGCAGGCTCGCCGGCAGGCCGGCCGCATCGACCGTGAACGCCGCCTTCGCCGTCGGGTCGATGTAGAGCGGCAAGACCTTGATGCCGACCTGCGCGTAGAACTTGCGCGCGATGGCCGCTCCCTGCTGATCGACGGAGAGCGCCAGCACCTGGAAACGCTCGCCGCCGAGCTTCGCCTCCAGGCGGTCGAGCGCCGGCATCTCCTCGCGGCAGGGCTCGCACCACGTCGCCCAGATGTTGAGCAGCACCACCTTGCCGCGAAAGTCGGCGAGGCTGTGCTCGCGCCCCTGCGCATCGTTGAAGCGCAGCTCGGGAACCGGCTTCGGCCGCGCCGTGCGTGCGAAGGGCGCCTTGCTGTCGGTGTGCCAGGCGCCGAAGTAAATGCCGAGACCTGCGGCGACGAGCGCCACAGCGATGAAAGCAATGGCGACACGCTTGTTCATGCCCGCCCGATTTCGCGCGCGCAGTTGTAGCCGCAGACGCCGGGAATGCCCGGGTGCATCGCAGGCCCGCCGAGCCACAGGCCTTTGATGGGCGTGCGGTAGCGCGCGAGCTCGGGCAGCGGCCGCATCCATAGCGCCTGATCGAGCGCGAGCTCGGCGTGGTGCGGCTGTCCATCGGGCCAGTCTGCCGGCGGCGTCAGGGGCGCGCAGCGCCGGATGCCAGGAAGGTGTGGCGCGACGAGCTGCGCGATCCGCGCGCCGTCCGCCTTCCCGTGCGGCGCGTATTGCATCTGGACGTCGACCGTCCTGCCGTTCGCGACCAGGTCGAGCCAGGGCCGCGTCGAGGCGCGGCCATATTTGACGTCGTCATACGCGCGCTCGATGTAATCGAGCGAAGGCGCAAGCGTCAGCGTCTCCCACTCCGGCGGCTCATCGAGCTCGAGGGCAAAGCGCGCTGCGACGCCGCGCGAGCGCACATGGCGCAACGCGTGCCGCAGCTCCGGATCGAGCGCGCCCGGCTCGACGAGCTGGTCGAGCGTGTGGCGCGGGTCGAGCGCCGACAGCACCGTCCGCGCCGGGACTTCCTGCCCGTCGTGGAGCACCACGCCGGTTACTTCGCCAGCGCGCACAGCGATGCGCGATACCTTCGCCTCGCGCAGGGTGACGCCGGACCGGGCGCGCAGCGAGTGCGGCAGACTGGTGCTCGGCGCGCGAAACACGCCGGGCGGCGCGCCGACGTGGTAGTGCAGCAGCCGGAACGCCGTACCGGCGGAACGCGAGCCCTGGTGCAGATGCCGCACGGCAAGCGCACCGAGCGCGCCTTTCAGCGCGTCGCTTTCGAACCAGTCATCGAGGAGCTCCGCCACCGGCATCGGCAGCAGCCGCATCAGGTCTTCCATCGCCTGGCGTCCCAGGCCGCGCACGCGCAGCGCAAAGCGCAGGTCCACGAGGCCGGGCGGCGGCTCGAGATAGATTTGCTCGAGCAGCCGCGCGAGCGTCGCCATGCGCTCGCAGAAGCGCGGCCAGCTTTCGGCATCGCGCGCGCTGAGGCGCCGGATCGACGCCACGCTGCGCGCCATCTCGCTCGAGAGCTCGAGCACGCCGCCACCGGCGAGCGGTGCGCGCAGCCACGGCTCCGGCCGCCCGATCGCGAGCTCGCTCAAGCTCAGGTCGCGCGCCAGCTCGCTCGGCACCCAGCCGCTCATGCGCTCCGGCACCGGCTCGTCGCCGACGAGCGTGACCTGGTGGCCGGCGCGCGCCAGGAGATGCGCGGCGACCAGGCCGTCCGCCGTGCGCCCGAGGACCACGATCTCGCTCAAGCGCGCGCTCCGAGGATTGCCATTGCCGCATTGCGTCCCGCCGCGCCCATTACGCCGCCGCCCGGGTGCGTGCCCGACCCGCATTGATACAGCCCGCGGATCGGCGTGCGATAGCGCGCCCACGCGGGTGCCGGCCGCAGGAAGAACATCTGCTGCAGCGTCAGCTCGCCCTGGAAGATGTTGCCTTCCGACAGCCCAACGATGCGCTCGATGTCGGCAGGCGTGAGCACTTGCCGGTGCAGGATCGCGCTCTTCAAGTTGGGCGCGTACTCGGCGAGCGTGTTCACCACCGTGTCGCCGAGCTGCTCGCGCCGCGCGTCGTTCCAGCCGCCGTTGAGGTGATAAGGCGCGTACTGCACGAAGATCGACATCACGTGCTTTCCCGGCGGCGCCATCGCCGGATCGAGCATCGACGGCATGATGATGTCCATGTAGGGACGGCGGGAGATCTCGCCGTACTTCGCGTCGTCATACGCGCGCTCGAGGTAGTCGACACTCGGGCTGATCGAGATCGCACCGCGCA
>DASQIG010000133.1:0-4373 GCA_035631735.1 Burkholderiales bacterium
TGCCGGCGGCAAAGGCGGACATCCCGCTCGACTTCGACACGCTGCAGCCGCACGGCTGCTTCATCGGCTCGGCGGCGGTCGTGGTGCTGTCGCAGCATGATCGCGCCGCCGCGGCCGCGGTGAACCTGATGAAGTTCTTCCGCGACGAGTCCTGCGGCCAGTGCACGCCCTGCCGCGTCGGCACGGCAAAGGCGGCCGAGCTGATGAAGGAGCGCCGCTGGAACCAGCCGCTGCTCGCCGAACTCTCACAGGCAATGATGGACGCCTCGATCTGCGGGCTCGGCCAGGCCGCGCCGAATCCCGCATTGAGCGTCATGAAATACTTCCCGCAAGAGGTGCAGTGATGGAACGCGTTGGCGAACAGCAGCTCGCGATGATGCCGATCGAGTTCAAGCTGAACGGCCAGACCGTGGTCGGGCGGCCCGACGAGAAGATCATCGAGACGGCGAAGAAGCACGGCATCGCCATCCCGCACCTGTGCCACGGTGGCAACCAGCGCTCGGACGGCAACTGCCGCGCCTGCGTCGTGGAGATCAAGGGCGAGCGCGTGCTCGCTCCCTCCTGCTGCCGTTTTCCGACCGCCGGCATGGAAGTCACCACCAATTCGCCGCGCGCGCTGACCTCGCAGAAGATGGTGCTCGAGCTGCTGCTCTCCGACATGCCGGAGCAGCAGTACACGCTCAACAACAAGCTCGCGAACTGGGCGAAGCGCCTTGGCGTAGGGAAACCGCGTTTTGCCAGGCGCGAGCAGCCGAAGGCGGACCTCTCGCATCCGGCCATTGCGGTCAACCTCGACGCGTGCATTCAGTGCACGCGCTGCGTGCGCGCCTGCCGCGAAGTGCAGGTGAACGACGTCATCGGCTATGCCGGCCGCGGCGAGCAGTCGAAGATCGTGTTCGACTTCGACGATCCGATGGGCGAGTCGACCTGCGTGGCGTGCGGCGAGTGCGTGCAGGCGTGCCCGACCGGCGCGCTGATGCCGGCACGGGGCGTGGGGCTCAAGCCCATCGAGAAGCAGGTAGACAGCGTCTGCCCGTTCTGCGGCGTCGGCTGCCTCCTCACGTATCACGTTGCCGAGCAAAAGATCCAGTTCGTCACGGGCAAGGACGGCCCGTCGAACCATTACCGGCTGTGCGTCAAGGGGCGCTACGGCTTCGACTATGCGCACCATCCGCACCGGCTCACCAAGCCGCTGATCCGCAAGCCCGGCGTCGCCAAGTCCGCCGACTTCGTGGTCGATCCGGGCAACTGGTCCGAAGTGTTCCGCGAAGCGAGCTGGGAAGAAGCGCTCGAGCTGGCCGCCGCGGAGCTGCAGCGCATCCGCGATCAGGATCGCTACGCGCTGGCCGGTTTCGGCTCCGCCAAGGGCAGCAATGAGGAGGCGTACCTGTTCCAGAAGCTGGTACGCACCGGCTTCGGCACCAACAACGTCGACCACTGCACCCGTCTTTGCCACGCCTCGTCGGTCGCGGCGCTGCTCGAGGGCATCGGCTCGGGGGCCGTATCGAACCAGGTGAACGACGTCGAGAACGCTGAAGTGATCTTCCTGATCGGCGCCAATCCGACGTCGAACCATCCGGTGGCGGCGACCTGGATGAAGAACGCCGCCAAGCGCGGCGTGAAGCTGATCTATGCCGACCCGCGGCGCGGCGAGCTCTCGCGCCACGCGTGGCGCATGCTGCAGTTCAAGCCCGATACCGACGTCGCGCTGTTGAACGCGATGATCCACACCATCATCGACGAGGGACTGGTCAACGCCGATTTCGTGCGCGACCGCACCAGTGGTTTCGAAGCGCTGAAGGAGAACGCGAAGAATTTTTCGCCGGAGATGATGGCGCCGGTCTGCGGCATCCGCGCGGAGACGATCCGCGAGGTGGCGCGGGCCTTCGCCACGTCGAAGGGTTCGATGATCCTCTGGGGCATGGGGATCTCGCAGCACATCCATGGCACCGACAATGCGCGCTGCCTGATCGCGCTCACGCTGATGACCGGTCAGGTCGGCCGTCCCGGCACCGGGCTGCACCCGCTGCGCGGGCAGAACAACGTGCAGGGCGCGTCGGACTCGGGCCTGATACCGATGATGTATCCCGACTATCAGCGGGTGGACAACACCGAGGCTGGCACCCGATTCGAAAAGCTCTGGGGCGCGGAGCTCGACCGCAAGCCGGGGCTCACCGTGGTCGAGATCATGAACGCGGCCTACGACGGCAAGATCCGCGGCATGTACATCATGGGCGAAAACCCGGCGATGTCGGACCCGGACCTCGAGCATGCGCGCGCCGCGATGGCGAAGCTCGAGCACTTGGTCGTGCAGGACATCTTCCTGACGGAGACGGCGTACCTCGCCGACGTGGTGCTGCCGGCGACCGCGTGGCCGGAGAAGGACGGCAC
Organism: Burkholderiales bacterium; assembly: GCA_035631735.1. Taxonomy (GTDB): domain Bacteria; phylum Pseudomonadota; class Gammaproteobacteria; order Burkholderiales; family SG8-39; genus SCGC-AG-212-J23. Next base: position 2,392 of record DASQIG010000133.1, read on the forward strand.
GGTGACGAACACCGATCGCATGGTGCAGCTCGGTCGCCGCGCGCTGAAGGCGCCGGGCGAGGCGCGCGAGGACCTCTGGATCATCGTCGAGATGGCGAAGCGCCTGGGATTGCCGTGGAGCTACGCGCATCCGCGCGAGGTCTGGAACGAGATGCGCCAGGCCATGGACTCGATCCGCGGCATCACGTGGGAGCGCCTCGAGCGCGACTCGTCGGTTACCTATCCGTGCGAGAACGAGGGCGACCCGGGCGAGCCGGTGGTGTTCCAGACGCATTTCCCCACCGCCACGGGGCGCGGCAAATTCGTGCCGGCGGACATCATTCCCGCGGCGGAGCGTCCGGACCAGGACTATCCGATGGTGCTGATCACCGGGCGCCAGCTCGAGCACTGGCACACCGGCGCGATGACGCGGCGCTCGGGCGCGCTCGATGCGATCGAACCCGAGGCCGTCGCATCGCTGCATCCGCTCGATCTCGATCAGCTCGGCGCGCGGCCGGGCGGGCTGATCACGGTGGAGTCGCGCCGCGGCAGGATCTCGCTCTACGCGCGCGCCGATGCCGGCACGCCGCGCGGTGCGGTGTTCATTCCGTTCTGCTTCTACGAGGCGGCGGCGAACCTGCTCACCAACCCGGTGTTGGACCCGTACGGCAAGATTCCCGAGTTCAAGTACTGCGCGGTGCGGGTGAAGCCGGGCGGCGAGCGCCCGGGGGATCCGCATTACGGCAAGGGCCGCACGCTCAAGGAGCTGTACGGCTAGTAGCCGAACTTCAGGTCCTTGCCGATCACGGTCAGCTCGACGAACGAGCTGCCGTTGTGATTGGTAGGCGAAAAGCTGACCAGATAGCCGCCGGCGTCGAAATCCTTCAGCGCATCGAGCTCGCGCATGAAGCTCTCGCGCGTCGGCCTGGGTCCGGCGCGGCGCAAGGCCTGGACCGCGACCTTCGCGGCGATGAACGACTCGAGCGAGGTGAAGGAAAAGTCCTTCTTGCCGGTGTGCTTCTCGATCGCCGCCTGATATTCATGCACGATCGGCAGTGAGCGCTTGGTGGGGGGCGGCACGACAGTGGCGACGATCACCCCGGCGCCGTCCTTGCCCAGCTCTTTTGCAAGCGGATTCGCCCCCGGGAACGAATTGCTGACGACCTGCGCGGCGACGCCGGACTTGCGCGCGAGCTTGACGAAGTCAGCGCTCGCCTTGTAGAGCGTCGTCAGGATCACGACGTCGGGCGTGCCCTTGGCGATGGCGGCGACGCCGCCCTCGATATCGGGGTTCGCGCGGTCCTTGAAAGCAGCGACCGAGACCGGCTCGAGCGAGCGCTTCTTCAGCGCGCGCTCGACCGCGGAGAAGTTCTCGCGGCCGACGATGTCGTCGTAGTAAACCACGGCAAAGCGGCGTACGCCGAGCGGCACGAAATGCTCCACGATCTTCTCGAGCTCGTCGGCGTAGCTCGCGCGCATGTTGTACACATGGCGGTTGAACAGCCGCATCGGATCGGCGCCCGTGAACGGCGCGAGGAACGGCACGCCGTGCTTCTCGGCGGTCGGCAGCGCCGGGCGCGACAGCGTCGCGCTGGCGTAGCCGAAGAGCGCGAACACCTGCTTCTGCTCGACGAGCTCCTTGGTATTCGCTTCGGAGCGCGGCACCTGGTTGGCGTCATCGAGCGTGACGAGCTCGAGCCGGCGTCCGTGCACGCCGCCCGCTTCGTTTACTTTGCGGAAGTAGGCGAGCGCGCCGTTGCGGATGTCGCTGCCGAGCTCGGCGTTGGCCCCGGAGAGCGGCGCCGACTGGCCGAAGACGATGCTGCTGGCGGCGACGCCGGGTGTCGGCTGCGCCTGCGCCGCGGCCGCCGCGGCGAGCGCGGCGGCGAGGGTCGCTGCAGCGCGTGCGAGAAACATGGGCGGAATTCTAAGTGGCGCCGGCAGGCGTACACTAGCGTGAAGAATTGCCGGGGAGGGCATATGCCGATCATCGCGATCACCCG
>DASQIG010000134.1:0-2687 GCA_035631735.1 Burkholderiales bacterium
CGGGTGTCTAGAATGCCGTTGCCGGTCTTACGAGGAGGCATGCCATGAGCGCGATCCCCCGCACCGTCCTTTGGCTAGCGGTCGTCGTAGTGGGGACCATTTCGCTCGGGGTGGTCGCGCTGCACCGGGGTGAGACGCTCAACGCGGCCTGGCTGGTGGTCGCCGCGGTCTGCATTTATTTCATCGCCTACCGCTTCTACGCGCTGTTCATTGCGGAGAAGGCGCTCGGCGTGAATCCGGCGCGCCCGACGCCTGCGTATGTGCGCCACGACGGCCTCGACTACGTGCCGACCAACCGCTACGTGGTCTACGGCCACCATTTCGCCGCCATCGCCGGCGCCGGCCCGCTGGTCGGCCCGGTGCTCGCCGCGCAGATGGGCTACCTGCCCGGCACCCTCTGGATCCTCGCCGGCGTGGTGTTCGCCGGCGCGGTGCAGGACATGACGGTGCTCTTCATGTCGACGCGCCGCGACGCGCGGTCGCTGGGCGACATCATCCGCGCCGAGATGGGACCGACCGCCGGCACCGTAGCCGGGATCGGCGTGCTCCTCATCTGCGTGATCATCCTCGCGGTGCTGGCGCTCGTGGTGGTGAACGCGCTGGCGCACAGCCGGTGGGGCACGTTCGCGGTCGCCTGCACCATTCCGATCGCGCTGCTGATGGGCGTGTACAACCGTTACCTCCGCCCGGGTCGCATTGGCGAGATGTCGATCATCGGGTTCGTGCTGCTGATGGCGGCGCTGATCTTTGGCCGCACGGTGGCTGAAACACCAGCCCTCGCGAGCTGGTTCACCTTCTCGGGGCCGACGCTCGCGCTGCTGATCATCGCCTACGGCTTCTGCGCCTCGGTGCTGCCGGTATGGCTGCTGCTCGCGCCGCGCGACTATCTCTCGACCTTCCTCAAGGTCGGCACCATCGTGCTGCTCGCAATCGGCATCATCATCGTGCGCCCGGACCTGCAGATGCCGGCGGTGACGCGCTTCATCGACGGCACCGGCCCGGCCTGGGCGGGAAGCGTCTTCCCGTTCCTCTTCATTACCATCGCCTGCGGCGCAGTGTCCGGCTGGCACTCGCTGATCGCCACGGGCACCACGCCGAAGCTGATCGAGAACGAGCGCGACATCCGCTTCGTCGGCTATGGCGGCATGCTGATGGAATCGTTTGTCGCGATCATGGCGATGATCGGGGCGACGGTGATCCACCCCGGCGTGTATTTCGCGATGAACAGCTCCGGCGCGCTCATCGGCACCGATGTTGCGCACGCCGCGCAGGTGATTTCCGGCTGGGGCTTCACGGTGACGCCGGCCGAGCTCACGCAGATGGCGCATGACGTCGGCGAGACGAGCATCCTGTCGCGCACCGGCGGCGCGCCCACGCTTGCAGTCGGCATGGCGACCATCCTGTCGGGCTTCCTGGGCGGCAAGGCGCTGATGGGCATCTGGTACCACTTCGCGATCCTCTTCGAGGCGCTCTTCATCCTCACTACGGTGGATGCGGGCACGCGGGTGCTGCGCTTCATGCTGCAGGACTTCGTCGGCCACGCGCTGCCCGCCTTCCGGGAGACGCGCTCCTGGACGAACAACCTCGTCGGCTCGGCGCTCGCCTGCCTGCTGTGGGGCTACATCCTGTACCAGGGGGTGATCGATCCGTTCGGCGGCATCTGGACGCTGTGGCCGCTGTTCGGCACGTCCAACCAGATGCTGGCGGCGATCGCGCTGATCGCTTGCACGGTGATCCTCTTCAAGATGAAGCGCGCTCGCTACGCCTGGGTGACGATCGTGCCCGCCGCGTGGCTCGTCATCTGCACGGTGACCGCCGGGCTCGAGAAGGTGTTCAGCGCCGACACCAAGATCGGGTTCCTCAGCCATGCGCGCGTGTTCGGCGATGCGATCGCCGCCGGCAAGGTGCTGGCGCCGGCCAAGACCCTGGGCGAGATGAGCCGCGTCGTGTTCAACGACTACGTCGACGCGACGCTCGCCGCGCTGTTTGTGGCTGTCGTGCTGACGATGGTGGTGTACGGCTTCATCAGCATCCGCCGCGCGCAGGCCGCGCCCGGCGTCACGGCGCGCGAGATCGGCGCCGTACCCGCGTAGGAGAGCGCGATGGACATGCTTCGCAGCGCGTACCAATGGGCGGCGCGTGCCGCCCGGCTGATGGTCGGCGTGCCGGATTACGAGACCTACGTCGCGCACCGCCGCGCGGAGCACCCGGACCAGCCGATCATGACCTACGAGGAGTTCTCCCTCGACCGGCTGAAGGCGCGCTACACCATCGACAAGGACCGCCTGCGCGGCTGCTGCTGAGTATTGACGCCCGGGGAAGGGCAACGATACCATTGCCGTAGCAATGGTTGCCGAAGCAATTAAATCCGGGCTGCCGCCGGTCTACGAGCTGCGCTCCTTCAGGAGCCGCGACGCGGTCGGCGCGCTGGTCGGCCGCGCGCGCAAGGCGCTCGCCCGGGAGTTCGACCGCGAGCTCGCCGGGCTCGGGCTGAACACCGCGCAGGCGCTGGTCATCGTGCTGCTCGCCGAAGGCGTCGCCGGCACCGCCGCCGACATCGGCCGCGAGCTGTCGCACGACCCGGGCGCCATGACGCGCATCGTCGACAAGCTGGAAGCCGCCGGCTACGTGCGCCGCGTGCCGCGCGAGCGCGACCGGCGTGCCAGCGATCTCGAGCTCACGGCCGC
>DASQIG010000135.1:0-2574 GCA_035631735.1 Burkholderiales bacterium
AGCCGGCCGATGAAAAGCGGAATCACCGTGTCGAGGAGCGCCACCGCGAGGCTCGCCGCGAACATCGCCGCGAACCAGCCCTTGGTCTGGCGCACGAAGTGCCAATAGAAGGCGAGCAGGCCTGCGGGAGGTGCACCGGCGGCGGGGCGCGCCGTGCCCTGGATACGACCCTGGAACAGTTTCAAGGACTTCCCTTCCGAGCGGCTCTGCGGCCGCGATTTTCCTGGACGCTATTTTAGCGGGCGCTTAACCCGAATCGCGCGGCCCGCCGTTTAACGCTGCAAGGAGGGCACAACCATGCCACCGCGCAGCCTCGCCGCACTCGCCGTCATCGGCGCTTTCGCCTGGATCGACGGCGCTTTTGCGCAACAAATCACACGCGTCACGCTTTACCCCGGCAGCGCCACCATCGAGCGCACCGCCCAGGTGAACGCCGGAACCGGCAGAGTCGAGCTCGCCGGCCTGCCGGCGACCTTCGATCCACGCACGCTGCGCGTCGAGACCGACGCCGGGATCCAGATCGGCGAAGTGGCCGTGAAGGACGTTAGCCGCACCGAGGCGCTCGGCGTGCGCGAAGCCGGGCTCGAGGCGCGCATCCAGCGCCTCAAGGACGAGAAAGCGGCGCTCGACGTGGACGTGAAGACCGCCGAGCTCATGCGCAACTACCTCGCCTCGCTCAGCGCCCGTCCCGACAGCGAAAAGGGGCAGCGCGCGACATTCGACCCCAAGGCGCTGGAAGCAATCCGTCGCGGCGGCACAGATGCCTATGGCGTCATTCAGCGCACGGAAATCAAGAAACGCGAGCTCGACAAGCGCATCGCCGCGCTCGAAGGCGATCTCGCGCGCGTGCGCAACGGCGCGCGCGATGTGCGCACGGTGGCGATCACCTACAGCGCTACCCGCGCCGGCGCACTGCGCGCCGCCTACCAGGTGTCGAACGCCGGCTGGCGTCCGCAGTATCGCGCGGCGCTCGACTCCGCGAGCTCGCGCGTCGAGCTCGATCGGCAAGCGGCGATCATGCAGCGCACCGGCGAAGACTGGCGCGGCGTGAGCCTGCGCCTTTCCACCGGCGCGCCGCGCAGCGCGCAGATCGTCGATCCGGGCACCTGGCAGCTCGTGATCCGTCCGCCGATCGAACCGTTGCCGGCAAACCGCGCGGCGCTCATGTCGGAGAGTCGCGCGGACAAGGTCGCCGCGGCGCGCGCGCCCGCGTCGGAGCCCGCGCCGGTCGCCGAGTTCCAGACGGAATACACGACCGAGTTCGAGGTGCCCGGCAAGGTGGATCTCGCCGCCGACGGACGCCAGATCACCGTGTCGCTCGCGCACCAGCAGATTCCGGTGAAGCAGCGCATCCGCGTCGCGCCGCGCCGTGATACCGCCGCGCTGGTGACGGCGGAAGCCGATCTTCCCGACGGCGTGTGGATTCCCGGCGACGTGCAGCTCTATCGCGACGGCGGCTATGTCGGCTCGACCTATTGGCAGGCGCAGGCGAAGGAGCGGCTGGTGCTGCCATTCGGGCGCGATGATCGCGTGCAGGTAAGCATGAAGCGGCTGAAGGATCGCAAAGGCGCCGCCGGACTCATCGGCCAGCGTGCCGAGCGCGAAGTCGCGACGCTCTACACCGTGACGAGCCGCCACAAGGTGCCGGTGGAGCTCCTGCTCCTCGAGGCGGCGCCCGTGCCGGCGGACGACAACATCACGGTCGATACCGCGTTCGAGCCGAAGCCGAAGAGCGCGAACTGGGAAGAGCGCCGCGGCGTGTACGCGTGGGAGCAGCCGCTCGCGCCGGGCCAGACGCTCAAGTTCGTCGCCGACTATACGATCAGCTATCCGAAGGACGCCGTGGTGGTCGGCCTCCCGTAATGTGCTGAGACGTCGCCCCCGCGAAAGCGGGGGCCCAATTTCTTGTGGGTTCCCGCTTACGCGGGAACGACCATTAGCCTTTCGCTCGGCAGTCGAGCAGGATGCATCCGTCAGCCGGCGACTTCCCACCAGTTACGGTTGAGATCGGCGAACAGAAATGACGAGCGTCCATCGTGCTTCTCGAGCGCACTGAGCTCGCTCACACCCTTGGTGCCGCGCAACTCACGATGCGCGCTTTCCACCTCGGCAGCTGAGGCCAAGGTAAGCGTGAAGCGATTCGCGGGGCCGAGAAGCTTCTTGCGCCGTGGTATCGGCAGCACGACGATGTACCACGGCGTCGCGGCGTGCTTGATGTACACCGAGAGGCGGCCGCCGCCCGCGAGCTGCAGGCCGAGCACGTCGCGATAGAAGGCGGCGCTCGCTTCCTTGTCGTCGCACTCGAGCGTGCCGTGCGTGAGCGCCTGCGGCACGTAGCCGCGGCCGGGGAAATCGCGCTCGTCAAGCTCGCGGTTCCAGTCCGGCCGCGCGATCGTGCGGCCTTCGACCACCGCCTGCGCGTCGTAGTGCTCGATCTCGAGCGTGTTGCCGCCAGGCTCGACGAAGTACACCGAGCGCGCGAAGTGCTGCGAGCGCGGCGGCGAGACGCGGCGCAGCCCGTAGCGCTCCTGGTTGGCCACGAGGTAACGGTGCGCGGCATCGACTTCCTCGGCG
>DASQIG010000136.1:0-3958 GCA_035631735.1 Burkholderiales bacterium
CTCGCGCGAATAGACCACCTTTACCGGCTTGCCGGACATCTTGGAGAGCAGCGTGGCCGCGATAGTGAAGTCAGGCGCGAAGCGCCGGCCGAAGCCGCCGCCGAGCAGCATGGTGTTGACCTTCACCTGCTTCGGATCGACGGCGGCGACGTGCGAGAGGATGCCCTGACTCGGCCCTTGGGACTGCGTGCCGGCCCAGATTTCGATGCCGTCCTTCTTCACCCAGGCGGTGGCGTTCATCGGCTCCATGCAGGCGTGCGCGAGATAGGGCGCTTCGTACACCGCGTCCAGCGTCTTCGCGCCGCTCACCGAGCCGACGTGGCCTTCGTTGCGCGCCACTTTGCCTTCCTGCTGGGTGGCGTCGGTGAGCATCTTCGTCACCCCTTCGGAGGAGAGGCCGGCGTTCGCGCCCCTGTCCCACTGGATCTGCAACGCGTCGCGGCCCTTCTTTGCCTGCCAGTAGCCGTCGGCAAGCACGGCGACGCCCTGCGGGATCTGGATGACCTGGCGCACGCCCTTCAGCTGCTTGGCCTTGCTGTCGTCCACCGACACCGCCTTGCCGCCGGGCACCGGCGGCTGCGCGATCACCGCGGTCAGCATGCCGGGCAGGCGCACGTCCATGCCGTACTTGCCGCTGCCGTTCACCTTCTGCGGCGTATCGAGGCGCCTCAGGCCCTGGCCGATGATCTTGAACTGGCTGGCGTCCTTGAGCTTCGGCTCCTTCGGCACCGGCTGCTTCGCAGCGGCGGCGGCGAGCTTGCCGTAGGAGATCTTCTTGCCGCTCGAATGGATCACCGCTCCCTTCTCGGTGCGGCATTCGGACGGATCGACGTTCCAGGTCTGCGCCGCGGCGGCGACCAGCATCTCGCGCGCGGCGGCGCCCGCCTTGCGCATCGGCTGCCAGTTGCCGTTCACCGAGGTCGAGCCGCCGGTCGCCTGGATGCCGAAGATCGGGTTGATGAATGCCTGGTCGACCGGCGCCTGCTCGACGCGCACGCGCGTCCAGTCGGCGTCGAGCTCCTCGGCGACGAGCTGCGGGATCGCAGTGTGTACGCCCTGGCCCATCTCGGAGAGCCCGACTACGACCGTGACGCGGCCGTCGGCCCCGATGCGCAGGTACGCGTTCGGCTTGAACTCGGCCGGCGCCGCCGCCTGCGCAAGCCGCGTGGCAGCGGGGAGGGTGAAGCCGATGACGAGGCCGCTCGCTTTGAGGAAGTTGCGACGCGAAGGTTTGAATGCGGTTTTCATGGCCGTCCTCCTAGGCTTTCAGCGTCGCCGCCGCGTCTTTGATTGCGGCGCGGATCTGGTTGTAAGTACCGCACCGGCAGACGTTGCCGCTCAGTGCGGCGTCGATGTCCTGGTCGCTGGGTTTCGCGTTGGATGCGAGGAGCGCTACTGCGCTCATGATCTGGCCGCTTTGACAGTAGCCGCATTGCGGCACGTCATGCTTGATCCACGCCGCCTGGACCGCTTTGCCGACCCGGTTCGTGCTCATCGACTCGATGGTGGTGATCTTCCGGCCTTCGGCGGCAGAGACCGGTGTCAAGCACGAGCGGATCGGCGCGCCGTCGAGGTGCACCGTGCAGGCCCCGCAGAGCGCCATGCCGCAGCCGAACTTCGTTCCCGTCATGCCGAGCGTGTCGCGCAGCACCCAGAGGATGGGCGTATCCGCGTCGACATCGGCCCGCAGCTGCTTTCCGTTGACGTTCAGGGTGATCATTCGTGTGTTCTCCTGCCTTGGTGAAGGCGCAAAGATGTCACTTTCAGCCGGGCGTGTCGATAACCAGCTTGTTACGGATCTAGCGATTGGTTAGCAGCCGAATTGCTGTTCGGGTTACCTTTGAATTCCAGGATGCGCTTGCCCTTCACCAAGATGCAGGGCGCCGGCAACGACTTTGTCGTGCTGGACGCCACGCGCCAGCCATTTGCGCTGACGCGCGGCCAATTGCGCCGCATCGCGGACCGGCACCTGGGCGTCGGCTGCGACCAGATCCTGGTCGTCGAGCGCGCGCAGCAGCCCGGCGCGGACTTCCGCTACCGGATCTTCAATGCCGATGGCGGCGAGGTGGAGCAGTGCGGCAACGGCGCGCGCTGCTTCGTCAAGTACGTGCACCAGCGCGGCCTGACCGGCAAGCGCGAAATCAGCGTGGAGACGCTCGGCGGGCTCATCCGGCCGCGCCTCGAGGACGATGGCGAAGTGAGCGTCGACATGGGGCGGCCGGTGTATAGCGGTGTGGAAACGCTTGCGGTGGACGGCGGGCAGGCCCAAGTCGCCATCGTCTCCATCGGGAACCCGCACGCGGTGCAGGTGGTGCCGGATGTCGAGCGGGCGCCCGTCACGACGCAGGGGCCGCGGCTCGAGCGTCATGCGCGCTTCCCGCAGGGCGTGAACGCCGGGTACATGCAGGTGCGCGATCGCCATCGCATCGTGCTGCGCGTCTGGGAGCGCGGCGCGGGCGAGACGCTCTCGTGCGGCACGGGCGCATGCGCTGCGGTCGTCGCCGGCGTGGTGCAACGGCTGCTCGACTCGCCGGTCCGGGTCGAGACGCGCGGCGGAGCGTTGACCATCACTTGGGCAGGCGGCGACAATGCGGTGGTGATGAAAGGCCCGGCCGAAACCGTCTACGACGGTACGCTGGAAATAAAAGAGCCATGAACGCCGACGATCTCGCCCGGTTCCTGCGCGCCAATCCCCAGTTCTTCGAGCAGAACCCCGACCTGCTGGAATCGATCCAGGTGCCGCATCCGCACGGCGGCCGGGCGATCCCGCTCGCCGAGCGCCAGACGGTGGCGCTGCGCGAGAAGGCGCGCGTGCTCGAGGGCCGGCTCGGCGAGCTGATCTCCAACGCCGCGCAGAACGACGCCATCAGCGAGAAAGTGCATCGCCTGGCCGTGGCGCTGGTAGGCGCGCGCGACTTCCCGGCGCTGGCGCGCTCGCTCTACTTCCACCTGGGGGAGGACTTTGCCGTGCCGCATGTCGCGCTGCGCGTCTGGGGCAAGGCGGTGCCGGTCGATTTCGACGAGGCGCGGCCGGTGGCCGAGCGCGAGCGCCAGCAGGCGGCGATGATGAGCGCGCCGCAGTGCGGGCCGGCGCAAGGCAACCCGTTCGTCTCGTGGTTCGGCGACGCCGCCGAGCACATCCGCTCGCTCGCCCTCGTGCCGCTCGGCCACACCACCGTGTTCGGGCTGCTCGCGATGGGCAGCGAGGATCCGAAGCGCTTCTATCCCGACATGGGCACGCTGTACCTGCGGCGCATCGGCGAGTTGTGCGCCGCCGGGGTGACGGCCCGGCTGTAGTGAATGCGCAGCACGTCGAGGACTATCTCGCCGCGCTGAAGCACCAGCGGCGCCTCGCGCCCGCGACGCTCGGGAACTACCGCCGCGCGCTCGACCTGCTGCTCGGGCTGCACAAGCAGCCGCTCGCCACGCTGGAGCCCGCGCAGGTGCGCCGGGCCATCGCTCTCCTGCATGCCAAGGGGCTTTCGCCCCGCACGCTGGCGCTCATTCTGAGCGCGTGGCGCGGCTGGTTCCGCTGGCTCGCGCGGCATCGCGGCTTCCGGGCGAATCCGGTGCTCGGCATCCGCGCGCCGAAGGCGGCGCGGCCGCTGCCGAAGGCGCTGACCGTAGAGGCGACGCAGCGCTTACTGGACTCACATGGGGAAAAGGGTCCATTAGCGCTGCGCGATCGCGCGATGTTCGAGCTGCTTTACTCGTCCGGCCTGCGGCTCGCCGAGCTCGTCGCGCTGGAGCTTGGCGATGGGCGGCTCGACCTGCGGCAGGGCGAAGTGACCGTCACCGGCAAGGGCGCGAAGACGCGCACTGTGCCGATCGGCGCCAAGGCGCGCGACGCGCTGCAGTCGTGGCTCGCGGTGCGCAGCCAGCTTGCGCGCCCGGCGCAGAAAGCGCTGTTCGTCGGCGCGCGCGGCGCGCGCATCGCACCCGCGGTGGTCGGCGCGCG
>DASQIG010000137.1:0-2014 GCA_035631735.1 Burkholderiales bacterium
CCGAAGTCCTGCGGGAAGTCGTCGACCTTGATGACGCTCTTGCGCAGCGCTTCCTTCTTCTGCCACTGCGCGTACTCGTCGGCGGTGATGAGCCCTTTCTCTCTTGCGAGCAGGCCGATGTCGGCGCCGGGCTGCGGGTGGATCTTGCCCTTCTTCACCCCCTTGCGCAGCTTCTCATCGATCGGCTCGCAGGCGACCGCCGCGACGAACGCCTGCTCGAGGTGGCCGGTGGCGTCGTCGCCGCGCGGCACGTACATGCCGGCGGTCAGCCGGTCGCGCGCGGTGCCCGGCGCGAGCAGCAGCTGCGCGCACTCGCGGTTGCGCGAGTCGAGCGGCGGGCGCCACGGCGTGCCGAGCGGAAAGATGGTCCAGCGCAGCACGGTCGCCATCCACTTCTTGGGGAAATTGGAGAGCACCTGGTCGATCGCCTGCTGCGCGTGATACAGCGCATCGCGTACCGACCAGCGCACCAGCGGCAGGTCCTCGTGCACGCGCAGATCCTCGTAGTGCTTCAGCGTCGCCGACACGAGGTACATCATGGACAGGACGTCGCCCAGCCGGCCGGAGATCTTTTCCTTGCGCTTGAGCGCGCCGCCCATGGCAAGCATCGACACATCGGCGAGGAAGGCGAACGCGGCGGAGAGCCGCGAGACGTTGCGATAGTAATGCGCAATCTCCGGCGAGGCCTGTTTCGGCACCGGCGCGAACACGGCGTGCGTCAGGCCGTAGATGAAGGTACGCACGCCGTTACGGATCACGTGGCGGATGTGAGAGGTGAATGCGTCGTCGAACTCGCGCGACGCCTGGCTGCCTGCCATCTCCTTCGCTGCGCGCATCTCGCGCAGCACATACGGGTGCGCGCGGATCGCGCCCTGGCCGAAGATGATCAGGGTGCGCGTGAGGATGTTCGCGCCCTCGACCGTGATGGCGATCGGCGTCATCTGGTAGCCGCGGCCGATCCAGTTGTTGGGTCCGAGGCAGATGCCCTTGCCGCCGTGGATGTCCATGGCGTCGTTCACTGCCGCTCGGGCGCGCTCGGTCATGTGGTACTTGGCGATCGCCGAGAGCACCGCCGGCTTCTCGCCCAGGTCGACTGCGCCGGCGGTCATGATGCGCGTCGCGTCCATCATGTAGCAGTGCGCGGCGATGCGCCCCAACGCTTCCTCGACGCCTTCGAGTTTTCCGATCGGCGTCTTGAACTGGGCACGCACGCGTGCGTAGGCGCCGGTGAAGCGGGCGAGCGCCTTGGCGCCGCCGACCGAGGAGCTCGGCAGCGAGATCGCGCGGCCCGCGGCGAGGCAGCCCATCAGCATCATCCAGCCTTTGCCGGCGTAGTCGCGCCCGCCGATGATCCAGTCGAGCGGCATGAACACATCCTTGCCGCTGTTCGGGCCGTTCTGGAACACGGCGTTGAGCGGCATGTGACGCCGGCCGATGTTCACGCCCGGCGTGTTGGTCGGCACGAGCGCGCAGGTGATGCCGAGATCCTCCTTGTCGCCGAGAAGATGCTCGGGGTCGTAGAGCCGGAAGGCGAGGCCCAGCAGCGTCGCTACCGGTCCGAGCGTGATGTAGCGCTTGTCCCAGGTGACGCGCATGCCGAGCACTTCTTTGCCCTGCCAGGTGCCTTTGCAGACGATGGCGTAATCGGGAATGGCGGCAGCGTCGGAACCCGCTTCCGGGTTGGTGAGCGCGAAGCAGGGAACCTCCAGGCCCTTGGCGAGGCGCGGCAGGTAATAGTCTTTTTGCGCGTCCGTGCCGTAGTGCAGGAGCAGCTCCGCCGGCCCAAGCGAATTGGGCACCATGACGCTGATCGCCGCGGCGCTCGAGCGCGTCGAGAGCTTCATCACCACCGTCGAATGGGCGAGCGCGCTGAAGCCGAGGCCGCCGTACTTCTTCGGGATGATCATGCCGAGGAAGCCCTTGTCCTTGATGTACTGCCAGACGTGCGGCGGCAGGTCCTGCAGCTCGTGCGTGATCTGCCAGTCGTCGCACATCGCGCAGAGCTCCTCTACCG
>DASQIG010000138.1:0-2411 GCA_035631735.1 Burkholderiales bacterium
GACGCGCTCGTCGGCGCGGCCTACGGCTCGGCGGGCGAGCGGTGTATGGCCATCTCCGCCGTGGTTGCGGTGGGCGCGGCCGGCGAGCCGCTGGTCAAGCTGCTGGCGCAGAAGGCGCGCGCGATCAAGATCGGCCCCGGCGATGCCGAGGGCGTCGACATGGGGCCGCTGGTCACCGGGGCGCATCGCGACAAGGTCGCGGGCTACATCGACGCCGGCATCAGGGAAGGCGCGAAGCTGGTGGTCGATGGCCGCCCGGGTGCGCGCACGGATGGGTTCTATCTCGGCACCACGCTCTTCGATCACGTGAAGCCGGCGATGAGCATCTATCGCGACGAGATCTTCGGGCCGGTGCTCGTGGTGCTGCGCGCCGGGACGCTCGATGAAGCGATCGCGCTGGTAAACAAAAACCCCTATGCCAACGGCACCGCCATTTTTACCGAATCGGGCGGCGCTGCGCGGCGCTTCGCCGCCGAGATCCAGGTCGGCATGGTCGGCATCAACGTGCCGATTCCGGTGCCGGTCGCGTACTTTTCCTTCGGCGGCTGGAAGAACTCGCTCTTCGGCGACCTGCACGTGCACGGCACCGAGTCGGTGAAGTTCTATACGCGCACCAAGGTCGTCACCTCGCGCTGGCCGCACCAGGACACGCCCGCCCCCGGCTTTCACATGCCCACTCTCGGATGAAGACCTATATCGCTGTCGCGGCCGCTGCGCTGGCCCTATCGGCCTCGGCTCTGGCGCAGGACTACCCGGCCAAGCCGATCCGCCTCATCGTGCCGCTCACGCCCGGCTCGGGCGCCGACATCGCCGGGCGCATCATCGGCCAGCGGCTGAACGAGCATTGGAAGCAGCCGGTGATCGTCGAGAACCGCCCCGGCGCCGGCGGCCAGATCGGCACCGCGGCGGTGGTCAAGGCGGAGCCGGATGGATACACGCTGCTGGTGCAGTCGTCATCGCACGCGGCGAACCCGGCGATCTACAAGAGCCTGCCCTACGACCCGCTCAAGGATCTCGCCGACGTCGCGATCCTCGGAAGAACGCCGTACGTCATGGTGAGCGCGGGCAACGGGCCGTACCAATCGCTGAAGGGTGTGATCGCCGCGGCGAAGGCGAAGCCGGGCGAGATCCCGTTCGCTTCCGCCGGCGTCGGCACCTCGACGCATCTGGCGGCGGAATACCTGATCGCGCTCGCCGGGCTCAAGATGGTGCACGTGCCGTTCAAGGGCTCGCCGGACGCGATCCAGGACGTGCTCGGCGGGCGCAGCGCGTTCTACATGACGCCGCTCGACGTGGCGCTCGGGCTGGTGAAGGAGCACAAGCTCAATCCGCTCGGCGTGTCGACGAGGATGCGCGTCGATCTGCTGCCCGACGTGCCGACCATCGCCGAGCAGGGCCTGCCCGACTACGACATGAGCCTGTGGTTCGGCATGTGGGCGCCCGCGGCGACGCCGTTCCCGGTGGTGCAGAAGCTGAACGCCGTGGTGAATGCGATCGTCTTCGAGCCGGCGGTGAAGGAGCAGTTCCAGAAGCTCGGCATCGAGCCCGCGCCGATGAGGCCCGAGGAGTTCGGCAAGTTCGTGCGCAGCCAGATCGACTTCTACAAGAAGATCGTGGCGCGCGCCGGCATCGAGCCCCAATGAGAAAAATAGGGACTGTCCCTGTTTTTGGGGACTGTCCCCATTTTTCGATATGGAAATGATCTTCGCCCTGGTACTCGCTACCGCCACGCCCGGCGGCGGCTTCCCGGTGTACGGCGAGGCGCTCACCGAGATCGTGAATGCGCAGGAGCCGAAGCTGCGCCTCGAGCCGCGCAACACCAAGGGCTCGGCCGAGAACGTGCCGCTGCTGGAAGCGAACAAGATCGATCTCGCGCTGGTCGCCGGCGAGTTTGCGAGCGGCGTGCTCGCCAAGCCCGACACCGGGCTTCGCATCATCTGCGCGATGTATTCGTCGCCGGGCCTCGCCATGGTGCGCGGCGACAGCCCGTACCGCTCGCTCGGCGATCTCGCGGGCAGGCCGGTGGTGCTTGGCACGCAAGGCTCGGGCATCACGGCGCTCGGGCGCACGGTGTTCCAGTCGCTCGGCATCGAGGTGCGGCCGATCACGCTCGAGAAAGTGGCCGACGGGCCGCCGATGCTGCTCGACGGCCGCGCTCACGCTCTTTGGGGCGCGGGCGTCGGCTGGCCCGCCTTTGCCGCGCTCGCGAAATCGGGCGCCCGGTTCCTCGCGCCCAGTGAGCAGGAGATCGCGACCATCCTGCGCAAAAACCCCGCGCTGCAGGCGGTGACGCTGCCGGCGAAGAGCTATGCGGGCCAGGACGCGCCGCTGCGCTCGGTCGGCTCGTGGAGCTACGTGCTGGCGAAGCCCGAGCTGCCGGCGGAGGCAGCCTATCTCCTCGCGCGTGCCAT
>DASQIG010000139.1:0-3913 GCA_035631735.1 Burkholderiales bacterium
CTCCAGGACCAGGGGCTGCAGGCCTACGTCGACATCGACCGCGACAGCGCCGGCCGCCTCGGCATCACGCCGATGGCGATCGACACGGCGCTCTACAACGCCTTCGGCCAGCGCCTCATCTCGACCATCTTCACGCAGACCACGCAGTACCGCGTGGTGCTCGAGGTGAAGCCCGAGTTCCGCCTCACCCCGGAGGCGCTGAAGGAGATCCGCGTCGCCTCGTCGTCGGGCCAGCAGGTGCCGCTCGACGCCATCGCGCGCATCAGCACGGGCACCGCGCCCCTTGCCATCAGCCACCTCGGGCAGTTCCCCGCGGCGACCATCTCGTTCAACCTCGCGCCCGGCGCGTCGCTCGGCGGCGCGGTGGACGCCATCGGCGCGCTCGAGCGCGAGATCGGGCTGCCGGCCTCGGTGCAGACCGACTTCCAGGGCGCCGCGGCGTCGTTCCGCGATTCGCTCGGCAGCACGCTGCTGCTCGTGCTGGCGGCGGTCGTGACGATGTACATCGTGCTCGGCGTGCTCTATGAGAGCTACATCCATCCGGTCACGATCCTCTCGACGCTGCCGACGGCGACCGTCGGCGCGCTGACCGCGCTGCTGCTCGCGCGCCAGGACCTCGGCATCGTCGGGGTGATCGGCATCATCCTTCTCATCGGCATCGTGAAGAAGAACGCGATCATGATGATCGACTTCGCGCTCGACGCCGAGCGCCACGAGGGCAAGAGCCCGCGCGAGGCGATCCACCAGGCTTCGTTGCTGCGCTTCCGGCCGATCCTGATGACCACCGCCGCCGCGCTGTTCGGCGCGCTGCCGCTGATGCTGGGCACGGGCGTGGGCTCCGAGCTGCGCCATCCGCTCGGGCTCACCATGGTCGGCGGCCTCATCGTCAGCCAGGTGCTCACGCTCTTCACCACGCCGGTGATCTACCTCTACTTCGACCGCCTGGCGCAGCGCTACCGCCGTCCAGCACTGGCATGAACCTCTCCGCACCATTCGTCGCCCGTCCCGTCGCCACCACGCTGCTCGCCATCGGCGTGGTGCTGGCCGGCGCGGTCGCGTTCACGCAGCTGCCGGTCTCGCCGCTGCCGCAGGTCGACTATCCGACGATCTCGGTGCAAGCACAGCTTCCCGGCGCGAATCCGGAGACCATGGCCTCCACGGTGGCGACGCCGCTCGAGCGCGCGCTCGGGCGCATCGCCGGCGTCACCGAGATCACCTCGTCCTCCTCGCTCGGCTCGTCACGCATCACGCTGCAGTTCGATCTGAGCCGCAAAATCAACGAAGCCGCTACGGAGGTGCAGTCGGCGATCAACGCCGCGCGCAGCCAGCTCCCTTCCGGCATGCCGAACAACCCGACCTACCGCAAGGTGAACCCGGCCGACGCGCCGATCATGGTGCTGACGCTCACCTCCGACAGCCTGACGCGCGGGCAGATGTACGACTGGGCCTCTACGGTAGTGGCGCAGAAGCTCTCGCAGGTGCGCGGCATCGGGCAGGTCACGGTGGGCGGCAGCGCGCTCCCGGCAGTGCGCGCCGAGCTGAACCCGACGGCGCTGAACGCGTACGGCATCGCGCTCTCGGACGTGCGCACGGCACTGGCGAACGCGAACGCGAACCGGCCAAAGGGCCTGGTCGAGAACGCCGACCGCGTCTGGTGGATCTACGCCAACGACCAGGCGCGCAAGGCCGCCGAGTACCTGCCGCTGATCGTCTCGTACAAGAACGGCGCCGCCGTGCGCCTCTCGGATGTGGCCGACGTCGTCGATTCGGTGCAGGACGTGCGCAACGCCGGTGAAGCGAACGGCCGCCCGGCCGTGCTGATCATCGTCAACCGCGAGCCGAACGCCAACATCCTCGAGACGGTCCAGCGCGTGCGCGATCTGATGCCATTTCTCTCCGCCTCCATTCCGGCTGCCGCCGAGCTCGGCGTCGCGATGGAGCGGACCGCCACCATCCGCGCGTCGCTCTCCGAGGTGGAAAAGACGCTGGTCATCGCCGTCGGCCTGGTGATCCTCGTCGTCTTTGCCTTTTTGCGCCGCGTGCGCGCGACGCTCATCCCGGCGGCGGCGGTGCCGGTCTCGATCGTCGCCACGTTCGGCTTCATGTACCTCGCGGGCTTCAGCCTGAACAACCTCTCGCTGATGGCGCTGATCGTCGCCACCGGCTTCGTTGTCGACGACGCCATCGTGGTGCTCGAGAACGCGACGCGCCACATCGAGGAAGGCATGTCGGCGATGGAAGCCGCCCTTACCAGCGCGCGAGAAGTCGGCTTCACCGTGGTATCGATGAGCCTCTCGCTCATCGCCGTCTTCATCCCGATCCTCTTCATGGGCGACATCGTCG
Organism: Burkholderiales bacterium; assembly: GCA_035631735.1. Taxonomy (GTDB): domain Bacteria; phylum Pseudomonadota; class Gammaproteobacteria; order Burkholderiales; family SG8-39; genus SCGC-AG-212-J23. The sequence continues at coordinate 2,344 of DASQIG010000139.1, forward strand.
GGCGGCTGTTCCGCGAGTTCGCCATGAGCCTGTCGTTCGCGATCCTCGTCTCGCTGGTCTGCTCGCTCACGCTGACGCCGATGATGTGCGCACGCCTGCTCGCCGCCGGCCCGCGCACGCATGGGCGGCTCTACCAGGCGAGCGAGCGCGCTTTCAACGCGCTGCGCGATCGCTATGGGCGCAGCCTCGGCTGGGCGCTGCGCCATCCGCTCGTGATGGTGGGTGTGCTGGCCGCCGCGGTAGCGCTGAACATCTACTTGTACCTCACGATGCCGAAGGGCTTCTTCCCGGAGCAGGACACCGGGCGCCTGATCGGCTTCGTGCGCGCCGACCAGACGACCTCGTTCCAGGCGATGCAGGAAAAGATGGTGCAGGTGGTGGGCATCCTGCGCGCCGACCCGGCGGTCACGAGCGTCACCGGCGTCACGGGCGGCGGCTTCGGCGCGCGCAACTCGGGCTTCATGTTCATGGAGCTCAAGCCGCTCGCCGAGCGGCCGTCGGCCGGCGCGGTGGTCGCGCGGCTGCGCCCGCTGCTCGGCCGCGTGCCGGGCGCCAATGTATTCCTCGTGCCGGTGCAGGATGTGCGCGTGGGCGGGCGCCAGGCGAGCGGCACCTACCAGTACACCCTGCAAAGCGACGACCTCGACGCGCTGCGGCTCTGGACCGTACGGCTGCAGAACGCGCTGCAAAGCGTGCCGCAGCTCGCCGACGTGACGAGCGACCAGGAAACGCGCGGCCTGCAGGCGATGGTGATGATCGACCGGCCGACGGCCGCCCGCATGGGCATCACGCCCGACATCATCGACCAGACGCTCGGCAACGCCTTCGGCCAGCAGGTCGTCTCCACGATCTATACCGAGTGCAACCAGTACCGCGTCGTCATGGAGGTCGATCCGCGCTACGCGCAGGGCCCGGAAGCGCTGAAGGACGTATACATCGCGACGCCGAACGGCGCCGTGCCGCTCGCCGCGGTGGCGCGCTACGACTATTCGAACGCGCCGCTCTCGGTGAACCACCAGGGCCAGTTCGCCTCATCCACGATCTCGTTCAACCTGCCCACGGGCGTCTCGCTCTCGCAGGCCGCCGCGGCGATCGACGACACCATGGCGCGCATCGGCGTGCCGGCCACCGTCTACGGCTCCTTCCAGGGCACCGCGCGCTCCTTCCAGACCACGCTGGCGCGCCAGCCCTGGCTGATCCTCGCCGCGATCCTCACGATGTACATCGTGCTCGGCGTGCTGTACGAGAGCACCGTTCATCCGCTCACCATCCTGTCGACGCTACCATCGGCAGGTCTTGGCGCCCTCCTCGCCCTGCTGGCGTTCAAGGCGGAGTTCACGGTCATCGCACTCATCGCCGTGTTCCTGCTCATCGGGCTGGTGAAGAAGAACGCGATCCTGATGGTGGACTTCGCGCTCGAGCGCGAGCGCGGCGGCATGGCGCCGCAGCAGGCGATCTACGAGGCGTGCCTGCTGCGCTTCCGGCCGATCATGATGACGACCATGGCGGCGCTGCTCGGCGCCCTGCCGCTCGTAATCCGCCGCGGCGACGGCGCGGAGCTGCGCCAGCC
>DASQIG010000140.1:0-7939 GCA_035631735.1 Burkholderiales bacterium
CTCGGGCGCGTCGAGTACGCGCTCGCCGGCGGGCGCATCAATACGGACGCCATCGACAATTCGGCGGGCGTCGACTGCTCCGACCACGAGGTCAACATCAAGATCGTGCTCAACGCCGTGCTGCAGGCGGGCAGCCTCAGCCTGCCGGAGCGTGACAAGCTTCTCGCGGAGATGACCGACGAAGTGGCCGCGCTCGTGCTGCGCGACAACTACTTCCAGACACAGAGCCTCTCGGTCTCCGGCGCGCTCGCCCCGGCGCTGCTCGACCCGCAGGAGCGCTTCATCAAGAGCCTGGAGAAGGCGGGGCGCCTCAACCGCGCGCTCGAATACCTGCCCGACGACGAGGAGTTCGCCGAGCGGCGCGCGGCGAAGCGCGGGCTGACGCAGCCCGAGCGGGCGGTGCTGCTCGCGTACGCCAAGATCGCGCTCTACGACGAGCTGCTCGCTTCGAACGTGCCCGATGACCCGTTCATTTCCACCGCGCTCGAGCGCTACTTCCCGGCCTTGTTGCGTGAGCGCTACAAGGCGCAGATCCACGCCCATCCGCTGCGCCGCGAGATCATCGCCACGCACGTGACCAACAGCATGATCAATCGCGTCGGCAGCACTTTCGTGCACCGCATGCAGGAGGAGACCGGCGCTCCCGCGCCCGACGTGGTGCGCGCCTACCTGATCGTGCGCGAGGTGTTCGGCATGGTGGACCTGTGGCGCGCGGTCGAGGCGCTCGACTACAAGGTGGCGGACCGCGTGCAGACCGCGATGGTGATCGACGCCGGCCGGCTCATCGTGCGCGCGACGCTCTGGTTCCTGCGCAACCGCGCGCACCTCGCCGACCTCACGCGGTCGATCGAGCGCTTCCGGGCCGGCGCCGAGCGCGTGGCCGCGTTCCTGCCGGAGATCCTGCCCGCGACGGAAAAAGCCGCCTTCGCGGCCGCCGCCGCGCGCCTGCAGAAGGAAGGCGTGCCGCCCGAGCTCGCCGCGCGTTGCGCCGCCTTTGAGCCTATGTTCTATGCGCTCGACATCGTCGATGTAGCGCACAGCGTGCAGCGCGACATCGAGCCGGTGGCGCGGCTGCACTTCGCGCTCGCGGGCGAGCTCGACTTTTCGTGGATCCGCGCACGCATCGGCGCGCTGCCCGCCGAGACGCACTGGCATACGCTCGCCAAGGCGGCGCTGCGCGACGATCTCGCCAGCATGCTGCGCGCGCTCGCCGCGGAGGCGCTGCGCGCCGACGGCGCCACCGACCCGGCGAGCCAGATCGCGGCGTGGAAGGCACGCAATGCGGTGCTCTACGAGCGCGTGCGCCAGGTGCTGACCGAGCTGCGCGCCGCCGAGACGCCGGATCTCGCCATGCTTTCGGTCGCCATGCGCGAGCTGCGCAATCTGAGCGCTCGCTAGTCGGTATCATCCGGCCTATGTCCGAGGACCTCGACTTCAGCAAGCCGGCCGGCGGATCGAAACCGGCCGCGCCGGCTGCGCCGCTTTACGTCCCGGCGGTAGCGCGCGCCTTCTTCGAATCCGCGGGCAAGGAGGAGTCGCTGCCCGCGGGGACCGTGCTGTTCTCGGAGAACGAAAGAGCGAGCCGGCTGCTGCTGAGGCGCGACAAGATGTACTTCCTCGCCGAAGGCGAGATCTCGCTCGCCGCCAAGGGCCGGCCGATCGGCACGCTCAAGGCAGGCGAGATCTTCGGCGAGATGGCGGCGATGAGCGACTCGCCGCGCAGCGCCAGCGCGGTGGCAAAGACGGCCTGCCGGGTGATCTCGCTCGACGACAAGGGCTTCGCCGCGGCGCTGCAAAAGAAGCCCGAGTTCGCGCTGATGATGCTCGGCACGATGATCATGCGGCTGCGCGGCATGATCGCCAGGCTCTCGGGCGTCCCGAGCGCGGGCGAGGTCAGGGAATCGCACGTCTTCGACAAGGCGCTGCTCGCTACGATGGTGATCGGCCTCGGCGACCGGGCGATCGTGCGCTACGACCAGGGCAAGATCATCATGGTCGCCGGGCAGGCGGGCGCCCTCATGTACGTGGTGACCGAAGGCCGCGTGGCGATCTCGATCCGCGGCGCGGTGGTGGAGCGTGCCGGGCCGGGCGGCATCTTCGGCGAGATGGCGCTCGTCGACCAGTCGCCGCGCGCGGCCAACGCCGTGGCCGAGACCGACTGTGCGCTGCTCGCGATCAACCGCAACGTGTTCCTGAGCCTGGTCAAATCGGAGCCCGCGTTCGGCATTGCGCTGCTTTCGGCGATGGCCGAGCGGCTGCGCAATACCGCGGCTGCGCTGAACTAGGTAGAATTTTTCATCACCCCAGGGAGGAAGAAATGAAGAACGCTGTTGCTCTGCTCGCCGCCGCCGCACTCGGCTTTGCCGCCGCCGCCGGCGCCCAGGAAGGCACGCTCAACAAGGTCAAGGATTCGGGCTCGATCACCATCGGCCACCGCGACGCCTCGATTCCCTTCTCCTATTACGACGACAAGCAGCAGCCGGTGGGCTACGCGATGGATCTCTGCCTGCGCATCGTCGATGCGGTGAAGCGCGAGCTGAAGATGCCGAACCTCAAGGTGAACTACCAGCTCGTCACCTCGGCGAACCGTATCCCGCTGATGGCGAACGGCACCATCGACCTCGAGTGCGGCTCGACCACCAACAACCTCGAGCGGCAGAAGACCGTGTGGTTCACGATCACGCACTTCGTCACCGCCAACCGCTGGGTGGCGAAGAAGTCGGCGAAGCTCGACAAGCTCGCCGACCTCAAAGGCAAGACCATCGTCTCGACCGCCGGCACGACTAACATCAAGCAGATGACCGAGCTCAACGCTGCGCAGAACCTCGGCATGAGCATCATCTCGGCGAACGGCCATCCGGAGTCGTTCCAGATGGTCGAGACCGGCCGCGCCGCGGCTTTCGCCATGGACGACATCCTGCTCTACAGCCTAGTCGCGCAGGCGCGCCACCCCGGCGACTACCACATCTCGTCGGAAGCGACCTCGGTCGAGCCCTACGGCATCATGGTGCGCAAGGACGACACCGCGTTCAAGAAAGTCGTCGATGCCGCGATGATCAACATCTACAAGTCCGGCGAGATCAACAAGATCTACGAGAAGTGGTTCCAGAAGCCGATTCCGCCGAAGGGCCTCAACCTGAGCATCCCGATGAGCCCGCAGTTCAGGAAGGTCGTGGCCAATCCGACCGACTCGGGCGATCCAAAAGACTATTAATAGCCGGTAGTCGCCACGCGGGGCTCATTTTCCCAGCGACGCGTGCACTACACCTGGTACTGGAAGGTCCTGCTCGAGACGGAGCCCGGCGGCACGGGCTCCTATCTCCATTACCTGATCGTCGGCCTGGGCTGGACGCTCGCCACTGCGCTCGCCGCGTGGGTCATCGCGCTCCTCGTCGGCGCCTTCGTCGGCACGGTGCGCACGACGACCGCGCGCTGGGCGGTGCGCCTCGGCAATCTCTACGTCGAGGTCTTCCGCAACATCCCGCTCATCGTGCAGATGTTCCTCTGGTTCTTCGTCGTGCCGGAGCTGCTGCCCGAGCAGCTCGGCAACTGGATCAAGCAGATGCCGCCGCCGTGGGGCTCCTACCTGCCGGCGGTGATGTGCCTCGGCATCTTCACCTCCGTGCGGGTCGCGGAGCAGGTACGCGCCGGCATCAACTCGCTGCCACGCGGCCAGCGCATGGCGGGCACCGCGCTCGGCCTGACGCAGGGGCAGACCTACCGCCAGATCATCCTGCCGCAAGCTTTCCGCATCATCCTGCCACCGCTCACCTCCGAGTTCATGAACGTCATCAAGAACTCCTCCGTGGCGCTGACCATCGGCCTGCTCGAGCTCACCGGCCGCGCGCGCGCCATGCAGGAGTTCAGCTTCCACGTGTTCGAGGCGTTCACCGCCGCCACGGTGATCTACCTCCTCACCAATCTGCTGGTGGTGCTGCTCATGCGGGCGATCGAAAAGAAGGTGCGCGTGCCGGGCCTGATCGCTGCCGGTGGCGCTCCGCAGGCGGGGCACTGATGGACTTCGACTTCGACGTCATCCAGCGCTCGCTGGGCTATCTCTTCCGCGAGGGGATGACCTTCACCATCACCCTGACGCTGATCGCGATGACCGGCGGCATCTTCTTCGGCACGCTGCTCGCGATGATGCGGCTCTCGAGCTTCAAGCCGCTCTCCTGGATTGCCGGCGCCTACGTCAACCTGATGCGCTCGATCCCGCTGGTGCTGGTGATCTTCTGGTTCTTCTTCCTCGTGCCGTACATCGGCGCCTGGGTGATCGGCTCGAACCAGCCGATCAAGGTCGGCGCGTTCTATTCGGCAGCGATCACCTTCACCATGTTCGAGGCGGCGTACTACTGCGAGATCATGCGCGCTGGCATCCAGTCGATCGCGCGCGGCCAGGTGTGGTCGGGTTACGCGCTCGGCCTCAACTACTGGCAGACGATGGGGCACATCGTGCTGCCGCAGGCTTTCCGCAACATGGTGCCGGTGCTCCTCACCCAGACCATCATCCTGTTCCAGGACACGTCGCTGGTGTACGTGATCTCCGCGACCGACTTCCTCGGCGCCGCCTCGAAGGTGGCGAACCGCGACTACCGCCTGGTCGAGATGTACAGCTTCGTCGCGGTGGTCTACTTCATCATCTCCTATACCCTCTCGCTCGTCGTCAAGCGCCTCCAGACTAGGATCGCGGTCATCCGATGATTTCCATCAAGAACGTCTCGAAGTGGTATGGGCAGTTCCAGGTGCTCACCGACTGCACGACCGACGTCTCGAAGGGCGAGGTAGTCGTGGTGTGCGGACCCTCGGGCAGCGGCAAATCGACGCTGATCAAGACCGTCAACGGCCTCGAGCCGTTCCAGAAGGGCGAGATCACCGTCGAAGGGGTCTCGGTCGGCGATCCCAAGACCAACCTGTCGAAGTTGCGCTCGCGCATCGGCATGGTGTTCCAGAACTTCGAGCTCTTCCCGCACATGACGGTCACGCAGAACCTGACGCTCGGACAGGTGAAGGTGCTCGGCCGCCCCGAAGCACAGGCGCGCGAGAAGGGCCTGAAGCTCCTCGAGCGCGTCGGCCTGATCGCGCACAAGGACAAGTACCCGGGCCAGCTCTCCGGCGGCCAGCAGCAGCGCGTGGCGATCGCGCGCGCGCTGTCGATGGACCCGATCGCGATGCTGTTCGACGAGCCGACCTCCGCGCTCGACCCGGAGATGATCAACGAGGTGCTCGACGTCATGGTGGAGCTCGCGCGCGAAGGCATGACCATGATGGTGGTGACGCACGAGATGGGCTTCGCGCGCAAGGTGGCGCACCGCGTGATCTTCATGGACGCCGGGCGCATCGTCGAGGACGACACCAAGGACGAGTTCTTCGGCACGCCGCGCTCCGAGCGCGCGCAGCTGTTCCTCTCGAAGATCCTGCACCACTAAAAATAGGGACAGTCCCTATTTATCTGGCCGCCGGGCTCGGCGCCTGCTTCTCCAGCTTTTTCGCCATCGCCTCGGGAATGCGGTAATCCGGATAACGCTCGCGGAATCGCGCCAGCTCTTTCTCCGCCTCTTCATCCCGGCCAAGCTGGCGCATGCGTGCGATGCGCTCGAGCCACTGCTCCGGCGTTTCAGCGAGATTCGCCTGCGCCTCGGTCGCCGCGCTGAGCCGCGCGCCCATTGAGCGCTGTACCTGCGGCGCGGTGCGCGTTTCGGCGGCCGCGCCGGCCATGGGTGCCGCGATGTTTGCACTCGGCTGCGGGGCTGGCGCGGGAGGTGGCGCCGGCGCCTGCTCGACGCGACGGCGCGGTGCGGGCCTCGCGGGCGGCGCCTCGCGCTCCTGCGGCGCCACCTTATCCTGGGTTCGTGGGGACAGCACCGGCGTCGCTGGTGCGCTCATCGGCGCTTGGTCCGGTGGTTGGCGCTCGATCTGCACGACGAGGGCGACGGCGAAAATCAGCACCGCCGCGGCGGCAAGCGACGAGTACCAGCGGTGGCGGCTCGTCGCGCGCCGTGCGGCGCCGAGAATCGCGCGATCGAGCTCCGGCGACGGCTCTTCCGTGCCGAGCTGGCGGTAGCGCTGCGAGATTTGCGGGTCGCGTTCGTCAGCCATCGTTGAGTGCCGCCTTCAGCTTCGCCAGGGCATAGCGCAGGCGGCTCTTGGCCGCTTCCTCGTTGCTGCCCGTCGCCGCGGCGATCTCCGCGACGCTGAGGCCGCTCTCCTCGTGCAGCAAGAACGCCTCCCGCTGCAATGCGGGCAGCGCATCGAGCGCCGCCGCGAAGCGCGCGAGCGCCTGGCGCGCTTGCGCCTCGTCGGCCGGGTCCGGATCGGCTGCCGCCGGCAGCTCCTCGCCGTCAAGCGCGACCAGCGTCAGGCCGCGCTTCCGCCAATGATCCACCAGGTGGTTGTGCGCGATGGTGTACAGCCAGGTGGTAAAGCGCGCCTGCGGCGTATAGCGCCCTCGCGCCTCGATCACACGCATCCAGATCTCCTGGAAGAGCTCCTCGGCCACCGCGCGTACCTTTACCGCGCGCAGCACGAAGCGATAAAGGCGCGCCCGATGGCGCGCATACAGCGTCTCGAAGGCCCCGGCGTTTCCTGCCTTGTAAGCGAGCATGAGCTCTTCGTCCGGGGCCTCCATCCCCCGGGATTATCCCGGCGGATCGGCGGCAAACCTAACGCCCGCGCCCGGAAAGGGCTGCGGCAGCGGCGCGATCGCCGGCTGCGACTCGCGGATTACGCCGCGCGCAACCAGGTTGCGATAACTGTCGTAGTACAGCGCAATGGTCTCCGCGGGCGTGCTCGTGGCGCGCTCGAAGGCGACCTGACGTACCTGCGACGTCTCGCGCCGTCCATGGCCGGTGCCGACCCGGCTTTCTTCCTGCGCCCGCGCCCCCGCGGCGGCGTCCGCGTTTGCTTCGCGCAGCGCGCTCGTTGGCCCGGGCGCAATGGCGACCGGCGGCGCCTTCCTGCGGAAGACGGCCAGGCCGATCGCGCCGACGTTGTCCGGGCGGCCGGTGCGCGCGGCGTAGGAGTCGGCGAGCGCAGTGAAGTAGAAGGCCGCGGTCTCCGCGAGGCTCTTGCGCCAGCCGAGGATGTCGTAGCCCTGGCCAGGGGCAAGCACATATCCCGTCTGCGACGGATCGGCCGTCTCGCCGCTGATCGCGTTCACGCCGTCGACCGAAACGACGGTGAGCACGTCTTCGCGCAGGCGGTTTCGCACGCTGACCTGATATTCGTTGCCCGGCTTGCCGACGATGTACGCCCTGCCTTCGTGCCAGTACACCGGCAGGCGCCGCCCTTCGGTGCGGTCATACACCGCAAGATCCACCAGCCGGCCGTGTGCGTGCACCGTGCCGGCGCATAGCAGCGTCATCATCGCTACCCATGTTCGCGTGTTCATGTTCTTTCCCTTGTTTGGTTGAGCACACCACATGAAACGAATCGGCGACACAAAAGGGTTAAATCATCCGGGTCGCTATTTCCGCTACATCCCGCAATGCGCGGCGCGCGTAGAATTCGCCGCTTCTCCGCGACGATCCAGGAATGAAAAACGGCAAGCCATTTCCGATTCCCGTGCGCACGCGTACTCCGCAACGCTATTCGTGCGCCAAGTGCCCGGCATACTGCTGCAGCTATCCGGAGATCGAAGTCACGCCTCGCGACATCGAGCGCCTTGCCAGGCGCTACGGGGTCGACTATCGCGACGCGGAGGAGCGCTTCACCAAGTACGACCGGAAGGAGAAAGTGCGGCTCCTGCGGCACCAGCAGGACACCGTGTTCGCCACGGTGTGCATGTTCCTCGACCGCAAGACGCGCCGCTGCACGGTCTACGAGTCGCGCCCGGGCGTGTGCCGCGCATACCCCGAGAGCTCACGCTGCGGCTATTACGATTTCCTGCGCTTCGAGCGCACGCACCAGGCCGATCCCGAGTTCATCGCGCTGACTTAAGCGC
>DASQIG010000141.1:0-2267 GCA_035631735.1 Burkholderiales bacterium
CAGGCCGACGTGATCCTGATCGGCGTCTCGCGCAGCGGCAAGACGCCGACCAGCCTGTATCTCGCGCTGCAATTCGGCGTGAAGGCGGCCAACTATCCCCTCATCCCGGAGGACTTCCAGCGCATGAAGCTGCCGGAGGCGCTGCGGCTGCATAAGCCCAAGCTGTTCGGCCTGACGATTGCGCCCGAGCGGCTGCACGAGATCCGCAAGGAGCGCCGGCCCGACAGCCGCTATGCGGCGCTCGACAACTGCCGCTATGAGGTCGAGGAGGCCGAGAACCTGATGCGCCGCGAAGGCATCCACAGCATCAACTCGACCACCAAGTCGATCGAGGAGATCGCCACCACCATCCTGCGCGAGCTCAGGATCCACCGCCAGATCTACTGAAAGCCTCATACAGGCAGATCGCTGCCGCAGCGGCGATGTTCAGCGACTCGGCGCCGGCGGCCATCGGGATGGTGATTTTCTCACTGGCGCGCGCAAGCGTCGCCGAGCTCAGCCCGGCCCCTTCGCCGCCGAATGCCCAGCCGAGGCGGCCGCCGAGCTGCGCGTCGCGCAGTGCCCGCCCGCCGCGCGCCACGGTGCAGAGGAGCCGGCCGCCGAAGCTGCCGAGCGCGGCGCCGAAGTCCTCTACCTGCCGGATAGCGAGGGCGAAATGGCCGCCCTGCCCGGCGCGCAGCACCTTCGGCGACCACGGATCGGCGCAGCCGCGGTCAAGGACGACTTCGCCGACGCCGAAAGCGGCCGCACTGCGGATGATGGCGCCGACATTGCCCGCGTCCTGCACGCCTTCCAGGAACACCGATGGGCCGTCGCGGCGCAGCTCAGGCAGCGCGATCTCGGCGGCGATGCCGGGCGGCGTGCGTGCATCGGCGATGGCGGCGAATGCGGCCGGCGAAAGCACCGCGGGCTGCAGGCCCGAGCGGCGCACGAGCGCGCCGATCTCGCCGTCAGCGAGCGCAGCTTCGGTGGCGATCAGCGCAGCGGGCGCCAGGCCTGCGTCCAGCGCGGCGGCGAGGAGATGCGGGCCTTCGATAATCATGCGCCGCTCGGCGCGGCGCAGGCGGCCGTCGCGCGCGAGCCTCGCCCAGCGCTTGACGCGGGCGTTGTCGCGCGAGCGGATGATCAAGCCGAGCGTTTCGAGCGCAGCTCGTGCCGCGCCTTGCGCAGCATCTGGTCGACGAGGTCGACATGCGGCGCGGCGTGCGCGGTCGAGCGCACGTCGGCGTAGGCACGCTGCAGGCGCTTGCGCTCGCGGTCGAACTTGGTGAGCTTGGCGCGCTCGCCGATGAGCGCGCTGCCCATGGCGAGCTTCATCGCGTCGCAGCACATGCGGTAGCTGCGGATGCGCAGCTCTTCCGCCATGGCGTTCCAGCTCTGCGCGAAGAGGTCGCCCTGGAAGAAGATGCCGACGGGGTAGAAGCTGCGGCGGTGGATCTCCGAAGGGCCGTGGCGGCCGAGCGCCGCGAGGTGCTCCGGCGTGGCATAGCCTTTGTGCTTGTCGAAGCCGTATTGCGGGTAGCGGTCGTGCAGCGCCGTCATCTCGGCGTCGCGCGCGGTCTTGGCGAGGATCGACGCCGCCGAAATGGGGCGCTTGTGCACATCACCATCGACGAACGCCTTGGCGCTACAGCCCAGCCCCGGCGGACAGACGTTGCCATCGACCCACGCTTCCTCGGGCCGGATCGCGAGCGCCTGCGCCGCGCGGCGCATGGCGAGCATCGACGCGTGAAAGATGTTGATGCGGTCGATCTCTTCCACGGTGGAAAACGCCACCGACCAGGCGATCGCACGCTCCTTGATGCGCGCCGCGAGCACTTCGCGCCGCTCGGGTGTCAGGGCCTTGGAGTCCGCCAGCCCATTGACACGGCGCGCCGGGTCCAGGATCACGGCGGCGGCATACACCGGGCCGGCGAGCGGGCCGCGCCCGGCCTCGTCGATGCCGCAAATCAGCGGGCTAGCGGAGAACGCTGAGGACGGCATCGGCGGCCTTCTGGGCGTTGTTCTGGCGCAGCAGCTCGTGGAATTCGCGGAAGCGCTCGACCTGCCGGCGCTGGGCCGCCGTGTCGCGCAGCAGCGTAAGGAGCGCGCCGGCGAGGTTGGCGGGCGTCGCCTGGTCCTGCAGCAGCTCGGGCACCAGGCGCTCGCCGGCGAGGATGTTCGGCATGCCGACGTAGGGCAGGTACAGCATCTGGCGCATCAGCGCCCATGTTATCGGAGACTGGCGGTAGGCGATGACCATCGGTCGCTTGAAGAGCGCCGTCTCG